>CAYSZJ010000021.1:42326-44190 GCA_964435435.1 uncultured archaeon | reverse complement strand
ATTTCAATTGAAGTAAAAGGAGAATCAATATTTAACATTTTTAAGATAGAGACATAAAAAAATAAGCATTCTAAATCAATAAAATCAGGATTTTTAACTCTTGAGTTAATGAAGTTAATAGTATTTATTTTGAATTTACTAATTAAATCAGGATGAACATAGGGAAAATTGCCAAAACAATCTAAAAAAGTCCTTACTTCTTTCTTAGGAGAAATTTCGACAATTTTAGGAGTGGTAATCGTAGTATCCGTTCTTTTGATATGAACTGAACTTTTTTGCTTGGGAAGATCAGCATCAATAATTTTTTGCTCTTTGAATGATTTTTCTAATTGAGTAAGTGACGGTTTCACTAATTCCTTTTTCGGAGCTTTAAGTGTTTCAATAAATTCCTCTTTTGCCGTTCTTAATTGAGTTAAAATATCAGATTCTAAATCACTTTTTTTCCCTGGAGTACTTGGACTTTTTTGGGAAGGGGTTATTGGTTTCTCTCTAATTTTTTTAATAGAAAGGTTTGAAAAATCTACTAAATCCTCTAAATTTATTTCTTTCAATATATTTTTAATACTTTTCGATGTGAAGTGTTTCTCTTTAAATTGATTTAAACTTGTAGTAAAATCTTTAGGCAATAATTCAAATAAATTTAAGGTTTCTATTTTTTTTGTGTCCAAATCAAGTAGATATTCGATTAAAATCTCAAATAAAATTTTATCAAGATAAAGTTGTTTATATAAATTAAAATAAGAATCATAATTCTGAAGGTGCTCTCTTTTACTACTTACTGTTTTCATAAAATCTTTTTGAGTTTTCGATAAAGTTTTCATTGATACTCCTATAGTATTTAAACCCGTTTTTATAGCCTTTACCATTCTTTCAAGTGTATCTTTAATAGTCTCTTCGCTTTCAGTAGAAGTTGTTTTATTTAAATTGATATTCTTATATGAGATAAGATCTTTTAGATAAAAATAAGTATTGTTATAGTACTCTAAAATGCCATCTTTCAATATCGATAAAAACTCAGTTAAGAGACTTAAGGCTTCTTCCATGTTTCGATTTTCTTAATCATTCAACAATATATATTGAAAGTTATATATCAATATTATTATTATTATTTTATATTTTATAACCAATTTCATGCGTTTAATTTTATGGAGGATTACAATTTTAATAAGATTGCGAAAGATTACCATTCAAAAAGAAGAAAACCTTGGAGACCCCTTGAATTCTTTCTAAATCATTTAAAAAAAAAAGGGTATTTATTTACAGGAATAAATTTAGATTTAGGTTGTGCAAATGGGAGAAACTTTAAAATATTAGGAACATATCCTAATAAATTAATTGGTATAGACCTTTCTCTTGAATTTTTGAAAATAGCCCATGAATGTTTAACAGATAAAAGCCAATATTCTGAGTTAGAATCAAATTTTATTCAAATACTTCTAGGGGATATCAAACATTTACCAATAAGGACAGATTCTATTGATAATATATTTTCAATCGCAACAATCCATCATATCAAAAATAGATCTGATAGAAAAAAGACATTTTTACAATTCAACAATTCAATGAAAAAGAAAGGGTATTTAATAATAACTGTATGGCGTAAATGGCAAAAAGAATATAGGGGTTATTTTTTTTTAGATTGGCTAAAAAGGAATCTTAGTAGAAAGCATAAAAGAAAAAAAAAAATTAATGGCTTAGAAGAGTTTGGTGATAAATATGTTCCATGGACCGACTCACAAGAAAAAGAAACTTACAATAGATTTTACCACTTTTTTTCTAAACATGAAATAAAAAAATTATTAAAAATTTTTGAAATTAAAGATTTTAAAATAATGGGGGGGCCAGGGAACTGCGATAACTTTTT
>CAYSZJ010000021.1:0-42226 GCA_964435435.1 uncultured archaeon | reverse complement strand
ATGACAAATTAAAGAATTATACGATTTTAATATAAAAGGTTTGAAGTTTTCATAGTAATCTGCTATCATATTAGTGTGAATATTAAAAATCCTTTCGGTTATGTCACAATAAAATATACAATGAATTACTCTTTCAGAATAAAATCTTTTCCTTATCATTTTATTTTGATGTCCATACCAGAAAACAATTTCATGACTCATTAACCAATCTTTTTCTTTTTCTGTTACAACAAGACCAATTGCATTGTATATATCAATACTATTTTGCGTTTCTTTATAAAATAAGAGATTTAACCTTTCTTTTTTTTCCCAATTTATTTCCATTTTAGAATTTGGACCCCAAACCTCATCATATTCATCCTGAGAATGTAATATAATAGAACCTTGGTTCTCATCTCCTTCATATTCTATTTCCCTAAACCAAATTGGCATTTTATTAATTGTTATTTTACATTCTGGCTTGCTATAAATGTAATATTTGTATTCCATATTATCCCATACCCTATTTAGTTTTTCTCAAATGAAGGAGAGTTATTTCTAAAATAAATTTAACATATATAAAAGTTCTGATATAGGAAAAAGAAAGAATAATTAATAAATTTAGAGCTTTAAGTAAATTTTAGAAGATATTTATTTATTTAATTATTTCCTTCCCTTCTTCAATCCATTTCTTAAGTCTTGAAACTGAGACTCCTTTAATTAAAGCAGCTAATTCATCAGGATTTTCTTTGCACAATTCTTCTACATTATTTACCCCTAATTCAACAAACTTTTTTGCTGTTGTGGCACCTAATCCAGATAATTCTGTCAGGGGTATTCCTTTTTCTTTAATTTTAATTTTCTCAATTTTTTCAGGCTTCACTTCTTTCTTCTTTACTGCTTTTGGCTTTTTTGGTGTTGGTTCAACCGGTGCTTTCTTAGGAGCTTTCTCAATAATTTTACGTGGCTTAACTCTTGGTCTCTCTTTTTTAGGTTTAAAAGGTGTTTTCTTTTTCTCTTTTTTAACAAAGGGTTCTCTTTTTTTTCCTTTCTTCTTAGGAACTTCAATTTTTTTCAATTTTTCACTGTTTTCAGTATACACCGATTTTCTGAAATAGTCGATTTTAATTTTCAAATCCTCTAATAACTTAACCGTTAATCCAGATTTTTTAATTTCATTTAACGAAAAACCTTCGCCTTCTCTTAAATGAGCATCCTTAGAAGGACTTTTTACTACAGCAATGAGTTTTTCTTTACTCTGCATGATAAAATCATTTAAATTTAAAGTGTAATTTTGATAGATCTTTAAAACATTTATTTTTTTCTATTTAGAGTTAGGCAGGATATAGATTATTAATTCTATAAAAATCAAAAAATTTCATAATAAGATTCAAATTCGAATTTTTATAATATCAAGTTGCTCTAACTTTTTTAATACATCAATTATTTCAGATTGCTTTTTATTTAGAATCCTTGAGATTTTTAATGGTGAATTTTTTCCTGTACAATTGATTGCAACTTGAAGATCAAAATCAGTAATCATACCCATAGATAGAACCTTTTCTAAAACACTTTTAACTATAAGTAATTTCGGGAATTCTTCCGCAATTTTTCCTCCAATTGTAAGATTTTCTATATCAACATTTAAAGTCTGGAACCTACTTTTTTCTGTTGTTGTTCTATAGATTTTAAGATCTGATTGATGTTTTTTCCAAAATCGATTTGCTATTTTCTGCAATACTTCTTTTATTTTTTCTGTGTTATCATCAGCATCAGATATTGAACAAAATAAAATCCTTGATAATGGATGATAATAAATAAAAATAATTGAGTCTTCTGCTTCAACAACCCTATACATCTCATTTACACGTCTCCCCTTAACCATCGCTTCTTGAATAAGATCTATTATCTTATTAATTGCATTGAAGAATCCTGTCAGAATATCGTCTTGAATTTCTTTTAATTCTGTAAATGTTGACTCAAGAAGTGAGATTCCGTTATCCCCATCTATTAAATAAATTTTATATATCAAATTTAAAATTAGCATAAATGAAATTTTTATTACTAAAATAATGAAAATTCGCTCTTTTGAATACTCCTAAATAATTAAAGTTATAAATAGAAAATTTTATTCATTTTATAAAAATTATATAAATTCAAGTTTGAATATGAAAACAAAACCAGTCTTTTTAATTATTTACCTATTTCTTTTTCCTTTAGCACTCCCAATATATACATCAGCAGAACTCTCATTGACATCCTATCCTCGATTTTCTTCTCTTGCTAATGGAGTTTCTAATTATAATATTACTCAAAGTATCACATATCAACTAGAGATAAACTTTTCTTTAACTCATAATTCAGGACCCGGTAATTATATTTTTAAATTTGCTAGATTGAATAATAGAATGCCTGATTCATCGTTTACTCAATATTGCCCTCCCTATCAAGAAAGTACACTATTATACAATAGCATTCTAGGAAATAAGTTAGATGAAACAATGTTGGGTCATTATGACAAGTTCAATAATACATTTGATTCATTTAATGCATCTTTATTATCCGAACAAAAAGTTGGATTAGATCAAAAGTATCAAATAAAATTAAATGAAATTCGTTTCGAAGAAATTTTAAATTCTGAAATTGGAAACTATGATACATCTGATGAGATATTTGAATTATATTGTAATAATTCTGAACCTTACTATGAACGAGATGATCCTTCTTTAATCAATTTATCAAACAGCATTGTTAATCAAAATGATAATCCTGTTATAAAAGCAGAGAAGATCTATAATTGGGTTTCAGATTATCTCACCTACACTGAGGAATTACCAGCCCAAGAGAAAGGCGCTTTATGGGCATATAATAATGCTCAAGGTGATTGTAGTGAATATTCAAGTTTAATGATCACATTATTGAGAATTCAAGGAATTCCTGCTAGAAAAGTTATGGGATTCGTAATATCAAATAATCCTTCAATAAAGCCTAAAATTGGTGATACCTGGAATTTCATTTCTTCAAATTCTGGTTCGAATGTCTTAGGGCATGCATGGGTCGAATATTTCGTGCCAAATATAGGATGGATTGCTAGTGATCCTACTTGGAGTAGAAATATAGATTATTTCAATAGAATAGATTATCTCCGCTTCACTGTAACAATAGGGGCTAATTTCTTTTTTCCTCCGTCTGAAACTATCAGTGAATTTGCTAATCCTATATTTAGTTATCCGATATTAGCTTCATTTGATTTTACTTATAATGTTAAAATAACAATAATATACACAGATCTAAAACCTTCAAACCCTTTTCCATTGATTCCTGTAATTATCATAGTTGGAGTTTTTTCAATTGTTATAATTATTCTAATTATTACAATTAAAAAGAAGAGTAAAAAGAAAATATACAATTACTAATTTAATTTTTTTTTCACTTCGTAGCTTAAATGTATGTATAAATTATCTCTACTAAATTTCTTGAAAAATCTGGTAAATTTCTTTCAATTTTTTCAATTTCAAGCGACTTCTTCATAAACAACAATAGATATAAATTATATTTATCAACCGTTATTTTTTTAAAAATGACTTTCTTTGATTCATCTACCATGCCTGATGATACTATGAAATCCTGCTTTAATAATTTAAATTCCTTGAACAATTTATAAAGTTCTTGGAAATATGGTGCGGAGATTTCAAAAACTTTCTCAGAAATATCAGATTTAGAATAATTAGACAAAATGATGCCATTTTCATTAAGTAATAGTATTGCATCTGAATTAGTTTTTCTTGCGAATTTCTTTAATTGGTTCTTAAATAATTCACGATTAGGACTTAATTGGGAGAGTCCAAAAGAATAAGCAGAAATTAGACTCCAATGATCAAAAATACTTGTTTGAAAGATTTTTATGAAAAATCTTTCAGAATTCTTTTTAATTTCGTCAGCTATTAATTCTAAACTTTTAAAAATGTTTTTTGAACCCTTAAGATCAGGATCGAATTTATTTAAACATAGAATTATGGGTGGAAATTCCTCTAGTTCTATTAATAAATCTGAAATTTTAGTAAATAATTCTAATGCTTCATTTATTCTATCTATATCTTGTATATCGATAAAGAAAAACATCAAATCGACATTATATAAATAGATTTTACTCTGTTCAAGAAATCTTTCTCTATACTTTTTTTGTCCTCCTAAATCCCATATAGAAATTTGAGAGTTTTGTTCTTCAAAAATATTTTCTTCTGTTCTTTCAACTCCTTTAGTAGGCAAGGCTTTTATGATTTCTGAATATTGCCTTCTTATACCAAATAAAAAACTTGTTTTTCCCGCTTTATCTAAGCCTGTTAACAAAATTTTAATTTGTCTTCTGGCGGAATAGGGGTCTTTTAAATCCTTAGAAAATTCAAATAATTCTTCCCGTAAATTGTCCATTATTTCTTTTTGTTTATCAAATTTCTTAACATTTTGAATTTGTGAAGCAGTTTTATCAATAATAATTCTTAAGTATTTCATATTTTCATAAAAAAAAACCTTGTTCTCATCATCTATTAATATTGTAATAGTAGCAGCAAAAGCTTGCCCACGAGCTTCCGGTTCAGGTATCAGGAAAAAGTAGGTTAATCCATTTAATTTCAAATCAGGAAATGGTAAGATTCCAAAGTAATTAACACCTTCTGTTCCTTCTCCATTTTGATATGTACTATCACCCATAAGGAGAGAGATGGTTTTCATGGCTATAAGAAGGCCTGCTTCCTGCTTTAAGTCTTCAGGCCAAACAATGTGAGGAGATGGTCCATTTTCATCGAATATACTTAAAACAATTGTCTTTATAATACTCGATTTTTCTGCCTGTTCATTTTTTTCAACAGGCTTTTCTTTTTTGGCTTTTGTTTTTGATGTTGTCAAGGTCAACCAAGATCTTTAATATAAAGGAATTAATTAAATCGTAATTAATTACATTCTCTTATTAAAAGTGTTATAAAATCTATATATTACTACACAATAATTATTCCTATTAAATCATTTCTTTTTTGTATCTATGAAATAAAAGGATAACTGTCTTTTTAAGATATAAATTTTAAGCAAGCAATCTTTGAGCCTGAATATATTTTTTTTACAAAATCTTCTAACTCAATATTAGCATTATTCAACTCTTTTAAAGATATGAATTCAATTGCTTCATTTTGAATTAATAAATGAAAGTTTTCTTGCATTTTTATCTTATCAACTATATCAATTTCTGCATCTTTTCTAAAATGAGCTGAATTGGTATAAAAATACTTCTGCTTTTTAAATTGAGGTAACGCAATTTTAGGAAAATGTTTTAAATCTAAATGTGCAAATCGAATTGGAGCCTTTCTTGAAGTATTTTCACTTAATAAATATGATTTCTCATATTTTTCAGAAAACTCTTGGCAAGATTTATGCATTTCACTCACAATTTTTTTACCAAGATTATAAGCATCAGAACTTTCATGAAGCTCAAAATTAGTCAAAAATTTAACAGTTTCATTCAAACCAACAAAACTTATAGATAACGCTTGATTTTCCAAGCTAAAGATAATTTTGTCGTTTAATTTGCCAGAACATAGAGGAAGATGATTTGAATGTAATCTCTTTTTTATAATCTCATATTTTTTTAAAAGAATTTCCGCACATAGACTGATTTTAGATTTTAAAGTTTCCATGAATTTTTCTTCGTTTTTAGTTGTATATGCATAACGGGGTAAGTTTAAACAAATATCTTGAAGGATACCAAAATTGGTATAAGAATCTACTGTTAACTTATTTATAAATTTATTTTGGTATAAATCAAAACTTAAGTTTATAAGATAGGGAGATTTCATTAAATCCACTTCTTCCCAGATTTCTGCATAAGCATCCTTAAATTGATCTAACCAGTTTGGTGCAATGAAGATTTCATGTTTTGGTGTTTTAAATGATTTTTTATTATTATCACCTTGTTTAAAAACGTGTGTAAACGAATTAAACAGTTTAACACATTCATCATAATAATCTCCATAATTATTTTGAACTTTACCATATGGCCCAACAGCAGGAACTTCTGAAAGTTCTTTCAAAAATGTTGGATAAGTAAAGAGAGATATTGGAGAAATTTTTCTACCAATAAAATTAGAAAATTGATTTATTTCAAAAATCGCTTCTTTTATTTCGTATTGTATTTTATCTTCACTTAAACCTTTAACATAGGGAGCTAAAAAAACTGTTATGAAATTGAACCCTTGGGTTCCACAGAATTCATTCTGGACCATTAGTAACCATTTTATAAGATGGTGGATTGCTTCTTTAAGATTTTTTGCTGGTTCTAATTTACAACACGAAGTTAAGTTTGTAAGTGGAGGTATACCATATTTTAAAATTATTCGTGGATCCCAAACATGACTTAAGGGTCGTAAATCAAAATATTTTAATTTATTAATGTGAATATCACCATACAAATGAGCTTTTGATTCTTCATTGCTTAAAATTCGTAAGTGTGCATATTCTTCGGCAATTCGATTAGCAGCCCAATGAAGAACCTTCTCTGGATTCACTTTTTCTTTTAATTTATGTGATGGACCTTTTTCAAGAATCTCTTCATAATCCATTAATGGCATTCCTATTCGGGTATATAATTTACGCTCATTTTCAAAATGCTGTTCAGAAAGGATTGAACACACAATCTCTCTTATATGAGGTCCAGAAAGGAATTTAATACCTGAGCTGATAATTCTTCTAACGACGAGTTCTGTTATTTTATTAGCCTCTTTTTCATCTAATCCTGTTTCTTTAATAATACTATTTAGAATTCTCGATGAATCAAACTCAGCCAAATCACCTTCAGTTCTAAAGACTTTAGGAAATAAATCCATAATAAATCATCAGATTAGTTATTTTTCTATATTTAAAAATCAATATTTTAAATAATTCAAAAAACTTAAAAAAAGAATTTTATTAACGGATTAAACTTGAAAAACCTTCATTAAACTTTTGAATTTTAGTGACAATTTTCAGTTAAAAAATGATTCCTTTGATTTTTGTTGTTTTTTTAATGATTTTTCATAAACTTGTTGTTTGAAATAATTGATTTTTTCTTTAACTGAAATCATATTAATTGTGTTAGAATTTCATTACCCTCTTTGTTTTATTTTACAGTTTTTAATTACTAATATATATGCAAAAATTATACTCGGAAGCATCATTAAGGCAATTTTTTACAGATATTCATAATATCGTTAAAGATATTGATGTTAATATAATTGAAATATGGTGTCAACCTTCAGATATTCCTTTTTTTGAGAATACTAATAACTCAGAACTACGTTATTTTCTTGAAAAATTTGAATTTATTTCTCTTAAAAGGGGAAACTATACTCATTACATAATTATTAATAAAATTTTGTTCATTTTGGAATCAATAAAATTTCTTCAATTTGATATTAAAGATATTTCTAAAATATTAGATTATAAGGGGTTTGAAACATTAATCCAAGAAATACTATCAAAGAACGACTATTTTACGGTAAAAAATTTCAGATTTTCAGATAAATCAAACTTTAAATCCAAAACTTCACAGAAAAGATATGAAATTGATATTATTGGCATTTATTCAAAATATATTCTGATAATAGATGCAAAGCAGTGGAACCGAAAAGATACTTTTAATTCGTTGAATAAAGCCGCAAACCTACAATATCGCCGTGTTTTAGCATTAAAACAAAATCCTGAAGTCTTTTCAAATCTTATCATGAACCTTTTAGAACCAAGCATGAGTTTAAAGAAGTATTTACCGTTTATTTTAATCCCTATCATGGTTACTATTGAAGATAATAGTATCAAAATAAATGATAATCAAATTCCTCTCGTTTCAATCTATGAATTTAATTCTTTTTTGCAAGAATTACCTAACAATTTATATTATTTTAAAACAATTCAAATCAATAAAATATATGTTCAAAAAAAGTTGTAAAATATATATTTGAATGTCAATAAACAAGATTTCATTGTTTTTCCAATCCTAAATACTCTTTTACTTGCTTCTTTACAATATGAACTGCAAATGAAATAATTCCACTTTTAATTTTAGGATCTGAAAATAATATTAAAATCATATCTTTTAAGCTTGGGTTTTTTTTATCAATAGGAGCTAAGATTAAAACTCCATTTGAGCCTTGTATTGAAATAGATTTTAATGTACCAGCACTTAAACCTTCAATTATATCTGTTCCTATCATTGAAAGATTCATAGCTATTGTAGCAAATAAAGAATCAGAAATTCTAGTTGAGATTGCAGAAGCTAATATTTTACCATCTGTTTTAAGTATCGCAGATGCTTCTATATTTGAATCTAGGTTTACTAGTTCTTTTAATATCTCATTCATACTAGTAGGAGGTATCTTTTTTTCAGGTTCTTTCTTTGCAACAGGTTTAGGTACATCTAATTTTTTTACTGAAATTTTCTTAGAAAGGAAACTTAAAACTTCTGTCATGTCTTTTTCTAATTTTTTCTGTTTTAATAGAGCTGATTCACTTTCTTTCGCATCTTTTGGAATTGGAGTTAATTTAGGTTTATATTCTTCAGCTTCTTCCTCAAGAACTGACTGTTTAAGTTCTTCAAAAGCATCTAAGACTACATTATTTGATCTTGGAAGTAGTTTTGCTAACGGTTTATGAGACGTGATGAGAGAACTTGCAAATGGTTTTGGGGGAATTTCCTGTAAAATTTCTGGTTCATCTTGCTTAATTGCAGGTTCTTCTTCATAATTAGTTTTTAAAGTATCATTTATTTCAGCATCTTCCTCTTGTTCCAAAGGAATTTTTTGTAAATCCAAATTGGATGGTTTTTGTTCAGGTGGTTCGATTGGTTTTTCTATTTGTTGCTGAATGATTTCTTGTATTTTTTTCTCCTTTTTTTCAGTTTTAAATTTTTTTTTTCGCGTAGTTTTTGAAGATACTGGTAATAATGCTCCACATTTCCTACAAGTACGACTAACTGTTTCATTATTGGTAGTACCACAATTTTGGCATATGATTATTGTTTGTTCTCTCCTCCATTATTAAATGCTTTTATATATTTTATTTATAAAAATCTAATTTTATTAATGTTAGCAACCATAATTTAGTTTATGTTAATTACTCTGATAGTGGGTTCTTAATAGTTACACTATTCAGAAAATGAAATAATATAATTTTAATTATTTAGAAAGGATCTCTTTTAATAAATTAGCAAAAGATTCAAAATCTTCCTTATGAAAAACCGGTTCTTCTTTAAGGAGTAATAAATAATATTGTGAATCTTTTGTTATATCAATTTGTTTAAAAATGAAGTTTTTCCCAAATCTTTGCACAATCATTCGATCTTCAAATCTATCCTCCATAATATTTGTATATTGGAACGAATCATTAAGTGTTAAAAAGTAAGGCGTAGATGCGGTTAGTAGGTGCTTGGTTTCATCATCCTGATAATAAGAACCAACTATTAACGAGTTAGAATCAATAATTACAACTCCTTCTGAATTTACTTTCTTAGCAAATTCAATTATTGTTTTTTCTATTAATTCTGACTTTGGATATAAGCTTAAAAGTATTTCGGACATAGCGGTTATAATAGAGGGTAAATCATAAATTGATGTTTGATAATAATATAATTCTTTATAATCAGTCGCTTTTCTTATTTTCTCTTTTAAATCTATTATTAGGTTTTTCATTTCATTTGGAGCGTTTCTTTTTAACGCAGGGTCATATTTATGCATAAATATATATATAGGCGGTTCAATCTCTAATTCTTTAAATTGTACAATAACATCCTTGAAATAACTAATTGCTTCTGGGATTCTTGGTTTATTTTGGATATCTATAACATAAATAGCTATTTCAGTTCCATCAAAAAATTTATCAGGATTTTTTAAATAGGATATTCTATAAGAAATTTGACCTCCTAAATCCCATTCACTAATAGCTTTTCCCAGGAAATTAAATATTCTTTTCTGTGCACCTCTAGTGGGAGACAAGATCGCTATCTTTGAAAATTCTCTCTGAAGAGCTAAAATAATACTCGTTTTACCTGCATCATCCAATCCAGTGAATAATATCTTTGAGATTTCAGGTTTAGGCGGTTCCTCTTTTTTTAGATATAGTATAGATTGCTTTAGATTCTTTTCCAAATTAATTTCACCTATGAAATAATAAAAGTAAATTTACAAATATATTCTTTTGTATTTAAAATAAATTACATCATCATTTATTTAAATTATGCTTTATAAATTACATAATTAAACATCTTGATAAGTTCTCATTTCAATTAGATATAGTTACTACTTTCAACCTAGAATCAATTCAAAATAAGTTTTATATTAAAATTTCTTAAATAAATCCTTTTATCCAAATATTTCAAAGTGTAAATAAAAAAATATTAAAAAAGCGTTCAATTTTTAATGTAATTATGAAAGAAGTGAATAATGTTAAATATTTTGATATCTTGGAAATTGTAGAAATGTTCTCGAGTGGTGAAACAGAAGAATCTATTAAAAAATATTTTGAGACTAAAAAACTTAATGGAAAGAGAATTGATGGTGAATGGCATGCTACCAAAGAAAAAATTGAAGGATTAATCGAAAAAATAGAAAATGTAAACATCGCTTTTACCGATCCTCAAGAAATTGATTTAAGGAATATTGAATTAAATGGAAGGATTTTAGATATAGGAGGAGGAGAGGGTGTGATTGGACAATTGAAAGGAAGTAGTGTCGTGGCAATTGATTTACGAAAAAGTGAACTTGAAGAATCATTCGAAGCTGGAGACAGAGAAAGCCTCAAAATCATAATGGATGGTAAAGATTTGAAATTCTTGGATAAAACTTTTGATACTGTAACTGCTTTTTTTTCACTTATGTATATTCCTAAAAGTGATCACGAACAGATATTAAAAGAAATTTATAGAGTCTTAATAGAAAATGGAGAATTTATATTGTGGGAGCCTGTAATTCCAAAAAAGACAAAAAATAAAAGAATTTTTGCAATTCCGATTAAAATTCAAATCAAAGGAAAAAAAATAGTAACAGGGTATGGGACTCGTTGGAATAAGGAGCAGAATCTCGAATATTTTATTGATTTAGCAAGAAAAGTAGGATTTAAAATTAGCGAACAAAAACTAGAAGAGGAGTATTTCTTTTTAAGATTAAAAAAAAATTAGAACTTATCTATATTTTTTAGCTCCCTTTTATTGGTTTTTTTAAATAGTTCGATTATTTTTTCGATTACTTCTTTTGGTGTTTTTACACCGTAGATTATATCAGATCTTCTGTCATCTAATTTCTTGTTAGCAATTTTTGAAGACCAACCTTCTATATTCATTAAAGCAACTATTGGTTTTTGATATATCCAAGCAAATGAAATTTCAGATAAAGTACCCGCTTTACCACTTATAGCCAAGCAGACATCACCAGTTAAAACAACAACGATATTTCTTGCATGTGAAAATGGACATGGAATAACTAAATCTACATATTTATTTGCTGCTGATTTCTCCAAAAATGGGATAATTCCAATAGTAAAACCTCCTTCCTCCTTAGCACCTTTACATACAGCTTCCATCACACCTGAAAGCCCTCCACATGCTATAGCATAATTGTTTTTAGCAATTAATCTTCCAATTTCAATGGTTTTATCTCTAATTTCTTTAGTAATTTCACTCGCTCCAATAACAGAAACTATTCCTTTAAATTTTCTTTTCAAATCAAAATCCATTATTTTACACCATATAATTAGTAATGAGAAACTTTAAAATTATTAAATTGTTTTTAAAATTTTCTCTAAAGCAAAAAATTTAACATTAAAATGCAAGTTGTTAAGATTAAATATTATTTTCCCTATATATTCATTTTATTATTCAAAATAAATGTATGATAAATAAAAAATATAAATCTCGATGACAATTAATCATATTTGAATAAAGAAATATAAAGTGTAATATCGATATGCACGAGTTTAATAATGGAAAAGATATAAACGAAAATTCTGAAGATTTAGAAGAAACAGAAGAGAAAGATAATAGTTCTTTTAAAGCAAAGTTAACAGAAAGAGTTGGAAGTAGTAAAGAGAAATTAAGCAAATTTGCTTCAAAGATTAAAGATAAAGTTGGTGAAAGCAAAGAAAAAGTAAAGGTCAAGATGGAACAAAGAAAAGAAAAAAAAGAAATTGAACAAAAAGAAAAAGAGCTTTTGAAAAAAGCAGAAAGAGAAGCTAAAGAAAGATTAGAGGCTGAAGCAAAAGAGAGAGCTGAGAGAGAAGCCAAAGAGCGAAAGGAAAGAGAAGCCAAGGAAAAAATCGAGAGAGAAATGAGAGAATGGGCTGAAAGAAAAGCAAAAGAAAGAGAAGAAAAAGAGGCTCAAGAGCGAGCAGCAAGAGAGGCTAAAGAAAAAGCGGAAAGAGAAGCTAGAATAAGAGCTGAAAAAGAAGCAAGAGAGATAGCAGAGAAAAAAGCTAAAGAAAAAGAAGTGAGAGAAATAGCTGAAAAAATGGCTAAATTTCAATCTGAAAAAGAAGCTGAAATTAAACAAAAAAAATCAAGAAAAATCATATGTCCAATGTGCGGCGCAATGAACGATGCTACTCATGAATATTGTCAAGCATGTCATTCCCCCCTTAATTAGAAAGTTAAAAAAAAATTCTTTTTTTGCTTATTTTATCGAATCCAATAAATAACTCAAAATTAAAATAAGTATCAGATTTATAATCCTCTTGCAGAATCTGGATTAAATCTCATAAATTCAGGAATTCTACTTCCACATTCAGGGCAAAATGCTAATCCCTCATTTATTATTTTTTTACACTCAGGGCATGTTATCTTATTACTAACAATTTCAGCTATTTCTGCTGGACTATACTCTTCAAGAGTTGTTGATGCTGTTTTTATAACTTTACTTTCTGTTTTCTTTATTAGGATTAATATTAGACCAATTCCCAAAATTGATGAGATTAAAATTAGAGCAATATAACCCATACCTAAGATTATTTCAAAATCCTTATTATAACTAAACAAGCCATTAATATTCAATGAAAAATTATATTTTCCAGGAAAAGTTAGAAGGTAAGGTCGTGAAATTAATCGAACTGTTTGAGATTCATTATTTCCGTTTAAATTTACAGATTTACTTACACTTTTAAAATATTTACCACTTTTAAAATCCGAAAATTCACATGATATTAGTCCACTTTGATTCGAAGTGATTTTTAGGGTTAATTGAATTTCAATCCAAGCTAACTTATCTAATTTACATTCAACAGAATAGTTGTCTGATCCTTGACTTATATTTAATTCCGATGAATTAAAATTGCTTTTTTTGAAATCTGTGAAATATTCGGAGTTCATTCTAACAAATATAAATAGATAAGGTAAGAGTAATAAAGAAATGATAAATGCAATATTAATACATCTTCTTATATCAATATTCATTAAGATTACGTCCAATTATTTTTAAAATTTGATTACATCAATAGATTCAATCCCATCGTTTATTTTCAAAAGATTTTTTTCTTCAATAATCTTACCAATTACTTTTGCAGTCAATCCAAATTCTTTAAATACTTCAATTACAGATCTATAATTACGAGGTGATGCGGTAGTTAAATATGATGTAGTTAAATACATTTTAATGTATTTTTCTAAATCATAACCCTCATTTATTAATTTTGGAGGTATTTTAATTTCATTTACATTCACATTTGCCCCTACGTTTGAATATCTTATCATTTGGAGTAAGGTACCAAAAATCCCGCCATTAGAAATATCTTTCGAAGAATTTATTAATTGCAATTTGGCAATTTTATTCATAGATTTTCTTTTATATAAAACTTCTTCAGAAGTTTTGAAAGTTACTGTATCCCAATATAAATTACTTGCTTTTCCAACTTTTCCATCAAAATCAACAGCTAAAATTATGTAATCATTAACTTGTGCATTTTTTGCTGATATAAAATGTTTTTTTTGAATTTCTCCTATCATTGTGGAGCTTAATTCATAATGATCTCCTTTTGGATTTGTATGGCCTCTTACAATTGGTACTTTAAACTTTCTAGAACCTTCACTTACACCTTCTATAATTTGTTGTCCAATTTTTTCTTCTTTATATGAGATAATTAAACTAGCAGCTAATGGAAAACCACCGCAACAATAAATATCATCAACTCCAACTAAGATGGCAGAAAATCCAGCACCATACGGGAAATTTTCAATAAAAGATGTTTTTATTCTATCTGTAGTTACTAATATATAATTATCTTCATTTGTTATAGCTGCTGAATCTTCTCCGATATCTGAAAAGACCTTAGAACTTTTAAAAGAATTTTTTTCTATAAATTGAATGAAGGGATTAATTTCTTGCTTTTCTACTATATTTCGATTATTTTTAATACTATCTGCAATTTTTTTTAGGATCATCTATGATTTTATATAAAGCTATTAATAATTAATATTGTTTAAATAAATTTAAAGAATTTAAAATTTATAATAACAAAATATTATCTTAAGCAATGGAGGAACTATTTAAAAATTCAATTATTAAGGGTTTTATTTTCAGTTCTTATGGAGAATTGGGTCCACAACCGATTTATGTTTGGCCGAAATATTATAGTGAGAAAGAATTAGCACAGATTAAAGAAGAGAGAAAAAAGGAAAATCTCCTCACTTTAACAACAAGAGATGTAACACAAATCTCAATTAAGAACCTTAGTTTATTTATAAGCGATCGAACATTCTCATCAAGTATAGACGTTCAAAATTTGCAATATTTTGCTATTTTACCATATCCAGATTTTAAAGTGACTTCTTTAACTTATTTTCATTGTATCAATTCAAATTCTTCTAATTCTCCTATTCCTACCGCTTTCTCAATATTAGTGGATGAATATAGTAGAAGTTTTTTATATAATAATATAAATAGAATAAAACCTATTGTTATTGAACTTTTTAATACGTTTGATACTAAAATAACTAATAATTATCCTCCTCAAGAGAGTGTAGAGCCTGTTTTTTTCGATTTACTTAAGAAACTTATTGAGATTGAAAGAAATCCTTCAACTCCTATCACCAGTCACCGTAAAATGAAGATCCTTTTCTCTGGTCTTGATGACAGTGGAAAAACTAGTTTCTTACTATCAGTTGATAGAAAATATAGCAAGTTAATTGGGTTAAAACCAACTGTCGGTGCTAGTATTAAATCAATTGAAGCTTTAGGAGCAACAATATTTCTATGGGATTTAGGTGGTCAATTGCAATTTCGTAAAAAATATATAAATAAAGCAGAAATATATCTGTATGAAGCAGATCTATTATTTTATTTTATCGATATTCAGAATAAAATCAGGTTTGAAGAAAGTTTTGAATATCTTCAAGATCTTAAACAAGTTCTTAAAAAATTTAATCAATTCACTCCAATTATATATATACTCTCAAAAGGAGATTCTGATATTTTGGATTCTGGAGAAATAAAAGAAAATATTGAACAAATTAAGAAAAGATTAGCTGAAATTTCGACTGAAGAATCACTTGAATTATATATAACTAGTATATTTCAGATATTTACAATTTTAAGAGCGTTCTCTTCTGGTATAGCTAAATTAAGTCCAAATAGGGATATTATCAATTATAATCTTAAAAATTTTTCCATTGAAACTGATACTTACTTGACTTTATTATTAAGTGTTGATGGATTAGTTGTATCAGATTTCTATTCACCAAAAGCAATGCAATTAACTAAGATCCCAAAATCGGAGGAATTAATTAATGCTTTTGAAGTTTCTGCACCACAATTTGCCATGATATTTAAAATCTTTGCAAAGTTTAAAGCGTTAAAACAAGAAGAAGCTATATTTAAAGTCGCTGATTCCATAATTCTTTTTAAGAGAATTCATATATCTGATGATACTATGTTTATTTTATTTTTAACTGATGAGGAAAAAAAAAAGAAGAAGATTAATCGCAAATTATCTGGATTTTTAGACCAAACAAAAGATTTACTTTTAAGATATATCGCTTAAAAAATAACTTTTAACGGATTAGATTCTGATATTTCTTTTCTTAATACTCTTTTTCGATAATAAGAATTCACACCAGATATTAATGAAATTGCAGGTGCTACACAGTTAACGAACTTAATTGGACCAAATAAAATAAAATCACTAGGAGCGGAAGCACAATATGCCATTATTGAAGCAATTGCTCCACAACGAGCATTTTCACCATACTTTTTTACAAAACTCCATCCATAAATAGCATTAGCAGGCGCAAATCCGCTAGGTATTCCAAATTTATTTTTAACTAACCATGTTGTTTCAAAGTTTATTGAAATTGAAGGTAAATCCAATACAGCAGTATCAACCATATAATTGTCGATATTTGCCTTTTTAACTTTTGGAATTAGTGTCTCTTCTAAGAATTTTAACTTACTTTTTGGAAATATATATCTATTTCCGAATGTTAATAACACAGCATTTTTAACGCCAATTTCTTTTAATTTTTCTAGACTCTCATCATTTGTATTCTCATCAATACTGTTTAATATAGCTCTGTCTAATAATCCTATTTCATTTAATCCTTCCATTGCTGGAATTCGGGAGAAATCATTCAATCCATCAACTAAAAAAGGGTACTCCACATTATCTGCAATGAATTCACATTGTTTTATAAGTGCATCTGGATATGAGCCTACAACATCAATTATCCCTTGCAATTTTGTATCTTCGATAATTTTTGTAAAATCATTCAACTCTTGCTCCGTAAGATTTTTATCTATTTCTCCTGTTTTTTCATTCAATAATGCTGCATGTTTTGCATAAAAAACTGTACCAATTAAGACAGTTGGATTCTCACCGGGTTGACCACCTAGCTTTAAATTCCCAATTTGAACAACTTTTTGTTCAGTTTCAAAATTTAACATATCTCATTAAATCCTGGGTTTTTTATATATGTATTAAATGAAAGATTGCTATTCTAATTTTTTAAATTATTTCTTGTTGTAAATGGTTTATCCATCATGAGTAATTCTATAAAATCTGAAACTTTTGTTTCCGATATCACTAAATTCTCCCCTTCAATTGTATAACCAAAACTCTCTGCCCATTCAGAAATTTTCTTATTAAACCCTTTTTTTTCCATTCTTAATATTTGCCGCATCAACTTTAAATTAACTTTATTCGTAGCCTCCACAGTCATTTTAATTTTTTCTTTTCTTTTTTGTTTTATTGGTTCACTTATCAGTGTCCCTACATAGATTATAGAAATTATAAATTCAGGCATCCATCTATGCATTAGAAGAACGATTATAGCTGCGATGAAAGAACTTGCTGCGCTTATTGAGAAATGAATATCTTCCCAAGCATAACCAATATAATATAAATCAATTTGAATAATCATCCGGATTATATTGACAACATAAAAGATTACTGAGGAAACTATAAGAGATTTTGTTTTTCGCCATATAATGTCTTTTTTTGTTGCTGAATCTTGGCTATGAGGTGTAAAAATGATAATCCCTGCGAAGACACAAATAGCTTGTACTCCTGTGCAAAATGTCTCAAAAGAAATTGCATCCTTTCCAGGTATAACAAATCTCCAATAATACTTTCCACTTGGCGCATATTGAGCTTCTGCTTCCATATTAAAAAATAAATTCAAAAAATAAACTGTTTGTTTTGTTACACACTCATGAAGCCAAAATTGTGCTTCCCAATCAAAGAAAAGATAAATAAAGTATGCTGAGATGGGTGCCCCGAAAGCTAACAGAATTATCGATCTAATTGAAAATATATATTTTTTTTCATCAAATTCGATTACTGGTTTTTTAATTGCTCTTAGCTTTTTTATTATTTGCATTAGTATTTTCCTCCTTATGTGTTAAATAATAATGAAATCTATCAATTATGATGTAATTAAGAATTATAAGTAGTGGTATCATCACGAATCCAAGATTATATTTACTTTCAGATTCTAAAATAGGAATAGTAAAACCAATAACAAAAGCGAATAATAAATTAATTGTTAATAATACCCAGATAATTAACTTTTTTACTAAAAACTGCTCCATAATTTATTTCAAGTATAGGTTTTTATTAAAAAATAATGAGTCTTTAATAGAAAGGTTAAATGTTAATTCTATTTAATGTTAATCTTTGTTTATTATAATTTAATATAATTTTTATTGTGAAGAAGCTTATTATTATGAAATTAAAAAATAAAATTTTTTACTTAGTATAAATTCAATTTGTTGATAATCTTATTTGAACATTAAATTAATAATGCAAAGGTTTAGAGTAAATGTCAGAAAATAATCAAAAAAACGAAACACAAAATGAAAATGAAAAAATCAAAGATAACGAGTCTGAAAAAAAAGTTGTAGAAGAAAAAACGCCTGAAGAAAAACCTAAAGCTAAATTTACTTTCAAATGCACTCGTTGTGATAATTGTTGTTCTACGAGAGGACCAATTCCTATCACATTTTGGGATTTAGAATTATGGGCTCGAAATGGTGTGGTTGCAAACTTTATGCCATATTTAGATATTTATAATAAGCCAGATGGGGGGATTGATTTAATTTTAAAACCTTTACCTCCCCCACCAGAAGAAGGAGAAGAAGATAAAACGCCTGGTGACCCGTTGAAAAGTGTACCTCTTGAAGAATTACTAAATGTTAAATGCCCGTTATACAATAAGGATGATAAAAGGTGTTTAATTTATGATAATCGCCCTCTTAGTTGCCGCACATATCCATTGGAGTTTGATGGAAAGAATTTTATAGTTGTCGATGCCGATTGTCCTGGGATTGGTGAAGAAGGAATGACTAAAGATGAACTAATGGAGATGAGAGAAACAGCAAAAACAATGCACTATGAATTAACAAGAATGAGAATTGGCTTACCGGTTTTAAATCAGATGATATCACAGAAAATAATGATGGATTTAATGAGGCAAAATATAGAGGCGATGAGTAAAATGTCCGATGAAGATAGGCAAAAACTCGATGATATTTTCAAGAAAAACCGAGAAGAGGAATCATCATAATAATTTAAGATCATCAAATAGAGGGAATTTATGAAAGAGTTAGATATAAAAAATTCAAAGATTATATTAACTCAAGGCGATATTACTGAATTAACTACTGAAGTTATTGTTAATGCCGCTAATGCTCAATTAAAATTAGGTGGGGGGGTTGCTGGGGCAATTCGAAGGAAGGGAGGCCCAAATATCCAAGAAGAATGTGACAAGATTGGAGGCACATTTGTTGGTGGATCAGTGATTACAACTGGAGGAACCTTAAAAGCGAATCACGTAATTCATGCAGTTGGTCCAAGAATGGGAGAAGGGAATGAGGATGAAAAATTGAAGAATGCTACGGCAAATAGCCTTAAATTAATGGATAAGTACAATTTAAAGACAATAGCATTTCCTGCTATATCTACAGGAATATTTGGATATCCTATAGATAGATGTGCAAAAATGATGATTTCCACGGTAAAAGAATATTTAAGCAGTAATACGCAAATTGAAGAAGTTGTTTTTTGTCTTTACAGTGCTTCAGATTATCAAGTTTTTGAGAAGGAGTTAAAATAATTATTTTTTTGACGTTACTTTTTTTATTAACGTTTAATTTATAATCAGAAGAAGAAGAATAATTATTTAGAGAAATTCTCAATATAAGATATTTTTAAGGGTTTCTCTTAAAAATGAATGATTATAAATACATAAAGTTCTTTCAAGATGTTAGAGTGAGTGATGTCCCTCTTGTAGGGGGTAAGAACGCATCTCTTGGAGAATTATTAAGCTTTGGGATCTCTGTTCCCCTTGGTTTTGCGGTAACTTCAAAAGCTTTTGATTATGTTTTAGATACAAATTTCTATACTATTAAAGAGAAGGAAGTATCTCTTCGAGAATTGATAGCAAGAGACATTAAGAATATTTCTAATGAATTGAAGTCAGAAGATATTAAAGCTGTAGAGAAAGTCGACAAAATCTGCGCAAATATACGATATATTATTGAGCAATCAAAAATTCCTGATTCCTTAGCAGATGAGATCTTAGATGCATATAGCAAATTAATTGAAGAAATAGGGGAAGAATCTACATTTGCCGTAAGAAGTTCTGCTACAGCTGAAGATCTACCTGATGCTTCATTTGCTGGACAACAGGACACACATTTAAATATATCTGGTGAGAAAGAGATTTTAGAATATATTTTAAAAGATATGGCATCTGTGTTTACCACAAGAGCAACAATGTACCGTGAAAGAGCAGGATTCGATCATTTTGCCGTTAAGCTCTCAGTAGGTGTTCAAGAAATAGCGGGAGGAAAAGGAGGTGTAAAAGCATCTGGTGTAATGTTCACAGAAGATCCTGACTCAGGAAATCCTAATGTAGTAGTGATCAGAGGAACATGGGGTTTGGGAGAATTAATTGTTCAAGGTATTGAAAAAGGAGATGAGTTCATTGTATTTAAACATGACCCAAAACAGCTGAGAATAATCCGTCGTGAACTTGTGAAAAAAGAAAAAATGATGGTTTTTTCTAAAGGACTGGAAAAAATTGGCACCGAAGTAGTTGCTGTTCCAGAAAAAAAACAGATGCAATATTGTCTTACTGAAAAGGAAGTTTATATTTTAGCTGAATATGCCCAAAAAATTAGAGATCATTATGGCAGAAGAATGGATATTGAATGGGCTGTTGGTAATAATGGAAAAGTGTATATAGTTCAAGCGCGCCCTGAAACTGTTCATAGTGTTAAAGGAGATGTTGAAGAGATCTTCTATCTTCTTGAAGACCCTGAAGAATTAGTTGAAAAAGGTATAATAATCGAAAATTCAGGTATCGCTATAGGGAGAAGAATTGGGTTTGGAAAAGTGAAAGTAATAAAATCTATCAACGATGCTTATCTATTAAAGGAAGGTGACATTCTTATTACAGAAGAGACTAACCCTGATTGGACTTCTTATATGCAAAACTTAGGAGGTGTAATTACTGAAAGAGGTGGACCAACTTGTCATGCAGCAATAGTTTCAAGAGAATTGAATATCGCTTCCATAGTTGGTGCGGATAATATAGTACAAATAATGAAGGAAAAACAACGTGAAGGTATTGAGTATGTTACTATTGATTGTAGTGAAGGTGAACCAAGAATATGGTTAAAAGATGTAGAGTATGATTTTGACATAATCGAATTTGCTAAACTTCCTAGTACAAAGACTAAGGTATTAGTAAATTTAGGAATTCCAAAAGGGGCATTATCTTCTGGAAAACATCCAGATGGAACTGGATTAGCAAGATTAGAATTTATTATTAATGAAGAGATCCAAATTCACCCAAATGCATTAATAGATTTCGAAGCTTTAGTAATGAGATATGATATTCTATTAGATCAAAGAAAGAAAATCGAAAATATTAAAAAAAGCGATTTATATCATAAAGATCCTTTTAATCAAGAAATTTTTCAGTTAAGGCAAACATTAGATAAAATCAGAGAGCTCACAGTTGGATATGACGATAAAGAAGAATTTTATGTAGATAAATTAGCAGAAGGAATTGCAACCATTGCTGCTGGTGTATGGAAAACATTGCCTGATGGAAGTCTTGCTGAATGTGTAGTAAGACTTTCAGATTTTAAAACTAACGAATATGCAAATCTTATTGGGGGTTGGATTTATGAGGGAGAAGAAAATAACCCTATGCTCGGATTTAGAGGGTGTTCACGTTATGTGCACGATGAATTTCAGAATGCTTTTATATTAGAATTAAGAGCAATTAAAAAAGCCCGAGAGTGGGGTTTAAAAAATATCATACCTATGCTGCCCTTTTGTAGAAGTCCAGAAGAGGCCAAAAAAATAATGGATATTATGGAAAGTGAAGGATTAATAAGAGGTCAGGATGGACTTAAAGTATATGTTATGGCAGAGATTCCATCAAATATTATTTGTGCTGATGTTTTCAGTCAATTTTTTGATGGTTTCAGCATTGGTTCAAACGACTTAACCCAACTTACGTATGGTGTAGGGCGGGACAATGAAAAGATGATTCCATTAATGAATAATTACAATTATAATACAAATAGTGAAGCAATAAGAAGATCTGTCAGCCATTTAATTAAAACAGCTCATGAATTTGAGAGAAAAGTAGGAATATGCGGACAGGCTCCAAGTGATGACCCAGATTTCCTTCGATTCTTAGTAAGAGAAAGTATTGATTCATTATCTCTTAATTTTGATACCTTTGCCCGAGGTCGTATAAATACTTGGAGAACCGAGGCGATTGAGGCGAAACTTGATGAAAAAAACAAGGTAAAATCGTATGAATTCCTTAATGAATGTGACAAATTAATTGAAAATGTAAGAGTTCCACGAGGTAAACTTCGAAATATGGTTCGAAAACAAGGTAAATCTGTAGATCTTAAATTAATTGAAAAAACAAAAGAATATGATGAAAAGTTTAATGATATCGAAAAAATAGCATTTGATTTCGTTTCTAGAATAGATCAAGGAAAAATAGACGATTTTGTAAGTTTCTTTACAAATTATCAAAATCAAATAAAAGATATTGGTAAAAAAATACCTCGATTGAAACGAGATATACGTGAATTTGGTATATATTAGATTTTTATGTAAAATAAAAAAAAATATATTTTAAGTAATATTACACTTTATATTCTCATTACCTATCATAAATACTTTTTTTGGTGATTTCTTCATGCCCAAAGTGACTCCTGAAAAATTGAAAGAGGCTTTTGAAAGCGTTGAAAACCTTTTAAATGGTATGTTAAGTGATCGTAGTGTCCCCCGAAATATAAAAAGAGTAGCTCAAAGATGTATTAACGAGTTAAATCGGGAAGATGAAACACCAGGAGTATATGCTAGCAATGTAATGTATATGGTTGATGATCTCACACAGGACGCAAATATCCCATTCCATGCCCGCACAACAGTTTACCGAATAATCTCAATATTAGAAAAGATTAAAGATTAGACCTTTTACTTCATAATTTTTGGATATTTATATCTAAGAAATCTATAAATTATTAATTATTTTTTATTTAGATTTCTTCAATTAATATATTAATTAAGGAGGGAAGGTAGTCTAGGTTGGTATGATACTTGGTCCGGGACCAAGAGGTCGGGGGTTCAAATCCCCCCTTTCCCATTAAACCAATTATTTATTAAACTGAAAAATCATATAATATATTAATAATTAATTCTTTTTCCAATGAATAAAAGAATAGAATTTAGTGAGATGTAGAATTGCCACTAGATATAAATGGTTGGATTGATGGAATTACCGCTACAGGAGTTGTCGTTTTTGGTATAATATTTGGCTTATTCTTTATCTATAGGGCAAAAAAAACAAATGCGAAATTACTTGGTTATTTAGGTCTAGCTAATATACTTGCTGGCCTTATGTTTTTAGGCGTATTTCTTGATTTTCTATTCGTTCTCACTATTCAAGAGAATATGGCAAATAACGGCACAGTTGCTATTTTATCTTATATTTGGTTTGCTCCTGTAATTATGACAGCGATGTATATAGGTGTTGAATTATTGACTCCTAAAATAAAGAAGCATATTATTATAGTTATTCTTATTATTTCTATAGTTTTTGAGATTGTGATATTTATAGATTCTCGAGGTTCTTTTCAGTTTGATCCGCCAATACCACAAGCTCCAACTGAAAACTTAATAGATTATAATGTAAATTTATTTACTTTAGCTGGAATGATAATGGGGGGATTACTATTGATTGTTCTTATTTTTCTTGGTTTTGGTTTTTTATACAAAGCTTTTCAATCCTCAGGGATAATACGTAAAAAGTTCTTATACTTATCAGTAGGATCAATATGCTTTTGTATATTTGGGTTGTTAGAAGGTTTAACTGTTCCAGGATTTCTAGTCATTCTTGTTAGAATTGGTTATTTAAGTAGTTTCTGGTTTATGTATTCTGGATTATAAAATTATATTTTTAATTCTTTTTTTTTTTCCTAACGATCATTATTTATATCAAAGTGGTATATTATTAGATAAAAGCGAAAATTTTACTGTTTTTCAAATATTTATTTCATTAAGAGGCATTTTTATGCAAAAGAAAATAATAACAGGAATTGTATATATGGAAATGAATGATGAGGTCGGCCCAAATCCTGTGGTATGGCTTCCTACTACATTTTCACAAATGGATCTACTACATATTTGCATAAAAGCTTTAACTGTATTATCAGGAGAAAAAGGTCTTGTCCCCGAATCTTTGGTTATTCTACCTTTTCCTTCATTAAGCTCAAAAGGGTTGATTAAATACCTCAAATGGGATGATCCATCAAGACGCGGAAACATAGGTCAATCTGCTATTGGATTATTTTTTCAAGAAATGGATGATGTTATTTTTTATAAATATATGAATCAATTAAGTGTTCCTTTTGATGAGATCTCTCAAAAAATTATAAATTTAGAAAAATCAGAAACAACTCGGGAAGAATTTGTTCAAATATTAGAAGAACTTGAAACCAATATCTCAAGTCTTCTAGAAGAATTAAAAACTCAAGAAATGACCCAATTTGGGGGTGAACAGTTTCCTGATTTGCAAGAGGTAGATCGGAATTTAATTGATTATCAATTTAAAATAATTATAGTTGGGGATCCGAGTGTCGGTAAAACTTCATTGATATTAAGATATACAAACAACGCATTTAGGAGGTCATACGTGCCCACGCTAGGAGTACATGTAAGTAGTAAAATATTTGAAATTGAAAATGCTATAATTCAACTAACACTATGGGATATAGGTGGTCAGGAAAAGTTTCAAACCATGAGACAACAATTTTATCGCGGTTCTGATGCAGTTTTTTTAATTTTTGACTTGACAACGCCCGAAAGTTTTAATAACATTCCTAGATGGTTCTCAGATGTCCTTGCCCAATTAAAAGAACGCTCTGAAGAGTTAATAGGTTTCATTTTAGGAAATAAAAAAGATTTAACTAATCTAAGAAAAATAACGTCTGATATGGCAAATAAATTGGCAGGTCAATTAAAATTAGGTTTTATTGAGACTTCAGCATTATCAGGAGAAAATGTAGATTATGCTTTTTCAACAATTGCTAATTTATTATACAAATCTCGTATCTAACCATAGAATATTATCTTCGTGAAATCTCTCTTTCACGAAAAATTATAGATCTCAGGATAATATTATAATGATTAATGATACTAAGGATCTGTGTTAGAAATCTTTTCCTAAATCATAATAATGTGAGATCTTACAGATTTAAGGTATATTATTAATCCTTTTTTTTATATATATTGAATTACACGAGTTTCTTATAGATATTAGATTATTAACATGAAATAAAATTATATAGTTAAATAAATAATCTTATAATATATGCATAAAGAAGAAGTTGAGCTTTTTCTAAAACGAGCAGAAAATTTTTTAGATGGAGCTAAAGAAAGATTTCAGAAAGAAGATTGGGATTTAACCTGTTTTATGGCTGAACAATCTGTTCAACTTATATTAAAAGCCACTATTCTAGAAAAAGGTGGGGAAATCCCAAAAACACATTCAATTAGAAAGTTGTTTGGATTACTTTATGTATTAACTAAAGAGGAAGTATTTAAATATGATAGAAAAGCACTAATTTTTCTTGAAAGTGCTTATTTGAATTCTCGGTATTTTAATTTTAATTATGAAAAAGAAGATGCTGAAGAAGCATTAAAAATTGCAGAAGAGGTAAAAGAGTTTGTTAGAGATGATGATTGAAATGAATGAAATGCTTAAAAATTACAAAAAATATTTGAAAATTATTAATAAAAGTATTAACACTATTTTAAGTGATTCTAAAGTATATTTATTTGGAAGTGTAATTGAAGGTAATCTAGTTGCTGGAAGTGATATTGACATACTTATAATTTCGAATGTCCCCAAAAAACACTTAAAAAGAGCTGAATTAATCGCAAAAATTGAAGAAAATGCGGGATTACCACTTAGTCATCCGTTTGAATTTCATTTATTAACTAAAGAAGAATTTAATACTTGGATGAAAATATATAAGCTGAAATTTGAGAATATTTCGTCATATATTTAAGGATTGTAAATTTTATTCACTATCTTTTTTATGCGATTATAAGAGGAGAAAATATAGTTATTCATTAATTGAATTGTTTAAACTCTTTTTTGAGCAAATATATATCTTAATTTATGAATATGGAAGCCATTTTCTCCATGATTTTCTTGATCTTCCATAATTCCTGTCTTGATAATATGATAATCTTTAAAATGTTGAATTAAATCATTTTTAGTAAAATAATGAGTTGGTCTACCAAGTTTACTTTCAAAAGTATTTTTCTCTATTTCTTTTCCATTTCCGAGACTTGTTTCTTTTTCCGAAAACATAGTGAAAAAAACAAATCCATTCTCTCGTAACTGATTATAACATTTAGTAAGAAATTTAATGCGCTCTTTTCTAAGAAATAAATGAAGTGTGTTAAAACAGTAAATTGAGTCATATTTTTCATCTGTAAAAGGCATCTCAAGAAAAGAACCATTAATAAATTTTGTCTTTAGATCAAATTCTTTTGTCATCTCAAAAGCTATTTCCGAGATCTCAATGCCAACCACATTTAAACTATTTTCAGAAAACAATTTTGAATTTCTCCCGTATCCAGAACCAGGGATTAAAACTGAATGAATATTTTTCTGTTTAAATAATTTTAAGGCATAAAAAGCAGTTTTACTGGGTGTATTACCCCAAATTGCTCCTTCTGTTGAGAATCTTCTGTTCCAATAATCCTTCGCTTTTGTTGTTTGCGTCTTAATCTCCTTTAATCACATTTCCTGAAAAGGAAGAGAATTGGATAAATATCTTAGGATCTCCTTCAATTTTAGCAAATACATTAACTGGAGATGCTGCAACTGGCTTATCTCCCTTACTGGCAGGTGTAGGACCAAAAAAGATGCAAAAACCACTTCCACTTGGCCAGTAACCTATATCACCAACTTCACATTCAACTTGGGAATTCTCTTGCCCTATTGAGACGGGAATTTCACCATATAATTCTTCTCCCCAACGGGCTAGATTAACTTCAAATGGTAACGCATTCCATATTGCTTCACATGTTTTAGGATTTTTATCTGTTAGCAATTTTGCTTTAGCTTGTCCAATTTTTTCGTTCTCAATAATAATATATTCCATTTCAAATTCACTTAGTATAAAAATTTTTAATTGAAATTAAGCAATTTTATTATTTAAACGATATTGATATTTACTTGGTTAAATGATTTTAGAAAAAACTGTCAAACTTATTAACCAAATCTATAAGATTCATAAGATTGTTCCCCCGAAAGTGACTAGTGTTGTAATTGGATTAGGGTATACCGGAGTGGAAGTATCTGCTCATGCATTTAAACCATTTTTGGGATTAGCAGCTACCCTGCCAAGTATAATTAAAAGAACTGATTGCAGTAAGATAAATTTTGCTGGAAGTCTTACTGATAAAACCCTTTCAGAATTGTTAAGTTGGTCTTATGAACCACCAAGCTTGAAAAAGATAATAGGAATTGCTGCCGTAAATGCCGTATCTCAACATATCTTCAAAATGGAGAATCCTTATCCCAAGATCATGGGAGACTCATTTGAATATTTAGATATTGATCAAGATACAAGTATAACGATAATTGGATTAATAAAACCACTTATTCGAAAATTAAGTGAAATTACACAAAAAATTACATTAATTGAAGATACTATTTCAGTGCCACCCGAATTTAGCAAATTTCTAGTTAAAAACAATATAAATCAATTAGAGAAAGAAGAGCTTTCTACTGATGTTTTATTTTGCACTGGCACTGCATTAATAAACAATACTATTGAAGTTATATTAGACATATTTAAAAATAAATCTGGAAAAATCCTCTTAATTGGACCAACTGTTAGTATGATTCCTGATATCTTATTTGATTACGGAGTTGATATTGTTGGTGGAATGGAAATCTTTGATTCAGAAGCCACTTTAAAAGTTTTGCAAGAAGGAGGAGGTACTAAGATATTTAAACAATATGGAAAAAAATACAATTTGTATAAGAAATAGAAATAAAAAAATATATATTCTAAAACAATTACAAATTAATAAAATATACATATTAATATTAGAATCATGTCAGAATTTACTTTTAAAACAGTTGTTTTAGGACCAGCTGCGGTTGGTAAATCTAGCCTTATCCGTCGATTTGTTGAAAACCAATTCTCAACTGATTATCGTTTTACTATTGGGGTCGACTTCATGAGTAAAGAAGTAGAATATGAGTCTGGAAAATCTGCAAAACTTACTATTTGGGACATTGGTGGGCAAGAGCGTTTCAAATTCCTACGTCGCAGTTTCTATGAGGGGACAAATGGAGCTTTCTTAATATTTGACCTTTCTAGGGCATCTACCTTCCCGAGAATGAAAGAATGGCTAATAGATATGCGTAGTACAATTTCTGGAAAAATTCCTTTAGTGATTATAGGGAATAAGTCTGATTTAATCCCAGAAATAGGAGAAGTTATAGATCGAAATGAACCTCAAGCATATGCTAATAAAGAAGGAAGTGTATATATCCAAACTTCTGCTAAAACTGGCGATAATGTTGAAAAAGCTTTTACAGAACTTACTCAACGCATGATAAAACAATTTTCTTAATTCATTTCTACTGTATAAATTTATTATTTCAGATTTACTAAAAAGAAATTATTTCGTTTCTTTTAAATAAATTTAGTATTGAAAATGTTTAAATATCTAAATGAGATTATTTATTAGAATATATAATTCACTTATAGAATTTTTAATGAATTATGTCTTTATATGTATTTAAAGTTATAATCCTTGGTAGCGGAGCGGTAGGTAAGACATCGCTCCTTTACCGTTTTGTAGAGAATAGGTTTTCTTTTAAATATAAAATGACTATTGGTGCTGATTTTTTATCTAAAATCATTGAAGCTTATCCAAGACAAGGAAATACTGTTAAATTTCAAATCTGGGATATAGGGGGTCAAGATCGATATAAATTTTTAAGACCCAGTTTTTTTGATGGTGCTAATGGTGCTATAATGGTTTTTGATCTAACACGATGGCATACTTTTGAAGAGTTAGAAGAATGGTATAGTGATTTGCGAGATTATGCTGGAGAAAAAATTCCTTTTATTTTAATAGGAAATAAGATAGATATAATTCAGGAAGAGAATAAGACATATAATAAAGAAAGTGCTGAATTATTTGCTAAAAAAAAGAACACCTATTTTGTAGAGACTTCTGCCAAAACAGGCGAAAATGTAGAGGACGCATTTTTAAATCTAGCTACTAGGATGCTTAAAAATGTAGGATATAAATAATACTACATACTCAATCTACTAAATTAATTAAAGCAACTGAGTATAAGTTCGTATAAAACTTAGCTAAATTTTTTCTTATCATTTCATTTTTCATATCTTCGAATTCAAAAGCTAAATCATCTATCTTTTTTTCTGCTACTTGTAAATCTTTTTCAAGAAATTTAATATCTTCTTCTAATTGTTGAATTAATTTCAAACGTTCCTGTTTTCTATTTTCATCAGTAATTTTATGTATATTTTGAAGTTGTCTTTTGGTGGGCTTTTTATTTTTTTGTCTTTCTATTCTTTGCTTTAATAATTCAATTTTAAGATTTAGAACTCTTCTTTTATACGTATATATTCTTTCTTTTTTACTTCTTTCCAGGGTAAAAATTTCATCGTTCAATCTCCTAACTTCATTTTTCCAAATAGTGCTTTGTGATTTTACAATTTTTTTTGCCATCTGATGGATTTCATTAAAGAGACTGCTATTCATGTTAATATTTTTCATATTTTTACTGAATTCGAATATTTCTTCATAATTTTCTATATTTAAAACAAAATCTGCTAAATTTTCTATTTCATTACCATTTTTATCTACAACAATCGAAAACAGTTGATTTTCTATAATGTATCCTTGAAATTTAACTGAAAATATTAAGAGATAGAGATTTTCTTGTTGATTTAAAGCAAAATTAAAATTTCTCGATATTGGGTCTTTCTTTAAATTAAGGATAGTAAGATTACCTTTAAATGCGTCTCCTCTACAAAAATCTAAAATTATATTAATTAAAGGATGCCCTAAAGCAAAAAAATCAATTTCTTCTTTTTCTCTGGCAAGATCTAAATTAAAAGTTCCTGTGTATTCATCTAAAAGCTTAAATTTAGGGTTTTCTAATAAAATATTCTTAATTTTAATTTTAAAAATAAAATTAGGCTCACTATTTATTGCATCGATTTTCTCTAAATAGCCATATATATTATTATTAAGACTTAAAAAATAATTCACAAGTAAGAATAATTCATTATGAGAAAGCTTTACATCAATACAGGAAGCTAGAGAATCAAATAAACCCTCCATCTGAAAGGATTTCTTATCAATCATTAAATCATCTAATTGCATCTCGATTTCTTTTGTTTTCTGAATTTCTTCATCAAGTGTCCGGTAGAACTCATTTAGCCTAGTCCTTTTCTTCCTATCATCTTCAGCAAAAATCACATTTTTAAGATCTTTCTCAATTCGACCGATAATAGGTTCTAATACGCCTATAGATTCTTCAAATAAGTTAATTCTTTTAATTAAAGCATATACAACATCTGTTTCAACGGTTCCTTCCATGAAAAAGTTATAGATAAATATTTCTTGGGATTCTTGTCCAATTCGATCAAGACGACCAATTCTTTGTTCGAGTTTCATAGGATTCCATGGCAAATCATAATTTATGAGTATCCGGCAGAATTGAAAATTTCTTCCTTCACCACCTATTTCAGTTGAAAGGAGGATTGAGAATTTCTTGCTATTTCGAAACTTTTCAACCGATTTATCTTTTTGGTCTTTATCTAGCCCTCCGTAAAAGATTTCTACAAAATAATTGGTTCCTTGTTTTTCTAATAAATCTTTTAAGAAAAGAAGAGTGTCAACAAATTGAGTAAAAATTATTATTTTCTCATATGGATTGCGTAAATATATTTGACTTATTATTTCTATTAATTTCTCTGATTTTGAATCATAAGGAATCTTTTTTAGTTTATTATAAAATTCTTTTAGAATCTTTTCTTGATTGAGTATAACTTGGTTTTTTTCTATTTGTTTTTCACTTAATTCTTCCTCAATTATATTGAATGGTTCAATATCAAGAGATTCTTCTTCCAATTCTAATTCAAAATATTCAGGGTCTTCTTCTCTTAATTTAAGAAAGATATCTTCATACTTTTCTATTTGTTCTAATCTTCGCTCTAGACTTTTTAAAAATGCATATTTTGAACTAGTTAATAGCTTTTGTAATGTTGTTATAATAAAACCAATCCCTGTATTTTCTTTACTTGTCGCAGTATTATAAATTTTAGCTAAGTAAAGTCTAATTTCGTTATATATTTCTAATTCTTCTTTTGTAGGATTCACCATGATGGTGTTAACAATTCTTTTATTTAAGAATTCTTCAGTAAAGACATTCTTTTTTCGATTTCTAATTAAGAATTTTGATAAGGTATGATCTTCTTCAAGTTTTTTTATAATAGTTCGCTTGAAAGACTCATTGTCAAGTTCTAAGAGAATTTGTTCATTGTTCATTTTTTTATTTACATACTGAAGATCTTTTAGAAGCTTTACTGTAGTTTTTACTTCAAAGTTATTCAGTTTTTCAATTTGATTAAGGTTAGTAATAATTAAATTAATAAATGGCATATTCTTTCTGAAATGTTCGAATTCACTGAAGTTTTGAAAAACTTCGGGATGGATAAGCTCAATTAACGAGTACAATTCAAATGAGTGAAGTTGTAAAGGAGTAGCGCTTAAAAGGAGCATACTTTCTGAATTCATACTCAAATTTCTAGCCAATTCATAATTAAGCGTTTCACGATATCTTCCAGTAGTGGCATTAATTAAATATCTTCTTAAATGATGTGCTTCATCAAATATAACTATATCCCATGAAATTTGGGATAATAAATCAATGTATTTGGGGTTTCTTGCAAATTGAAGTGAGCATATAATTAAATTATCATAATAAAATGGATTTTTTAATAATCCTGCTGATTTATAATTACCCCACCGCTTTAATTCTTTTATCTTTTTTCCATCATAAATAGTAAAGTTGATGTGAAATTTGTTACTCATTTCAAAAGCCCATTGTTTCACGAGCGAAGCAGGTACAATAATTAGAATCCTTTCTGCTAAGTTCCGTGCCATCATCTCTTTAATATAAATCCCTGCCTCAATTGTTTTACCAAGTCCGACTTCATCTGCTAATATTACTCTAGGAAAAAATTCTTCCGATAAACGATGTGTAACATTTATTTGATGTGGCATCAACGATAAACGAGAGTTAGTAATACATTTGATCTGGAAACTTTTGTAATAGGAATAGAATAAATTTGCCCAATATTTAATTAAGAAATTTCTTGAAGGATCAATCTCTTGACTTACAATTAGCGTTTGTATTGGAATTACATATTTAGAATAAATTTCAGATTCATAAATTTGAGTTGATTTACCGTCCTGCTTTAAAAGTTCATATGAAAGTATTCCATCTTTAAGAAAGAAATCTTTCGAATTAATAATGCCAATTCCTTGTTTGGTTTCGATTTTTTCATTTACTTCAAAAACATAATGAATAAGATCGATTGGAAGAACTACTTTCACAGTATTATCCTTAAAAACAACTTTATATTTTGTTATAAAACTTGTATCTTCCTCATCAAGAGATTTTGAAGTGGGAATTTCGAATTTCTTAACACTCCTCCCGATCCCTAATTTAGGATTTAACCTAAAAATAACTAGATTTCCTACATTAAACTTCTGCCCTTGACAATAGAGATTGAAGCATTTAGAAAATCGCGATTCTAATTCTTTTCCACAGAACGGGCAATTATACTTTTTGGAATTAAAAGTTGAAATCATTATATTTATATTGTATTTAATATAAGATCGAGTAAAAATTTTAGTATTTTACGAATACTTCTTGATAAACACCCATATAAAAAAACTTAATTTACCGTAATGATTAAAATGGAATCAAGATTAACTCCAAAAGAATTAGAAATCTATACACGAATATTAAAAACTACAGCTGAGATTCAAAAAAATCAAAATCAAAGTGTGGGAACTCATGTAGAAAAACTTGCTCAAGAAATACCAGATAAAATTGCATTGTATTTTGAAGAAAAAAAATGGACTTGGAAGAAATTAAATGAGGAAAGTAACAGATATGCTAATTATTTTTCAAAAGTGGGTGTAAAACCGGGTGATACAGTAGCATTAATGGTTGAAAATTGTCCCGAATTTCTTTTTGCAACAACAGGTATTAATAAACTTCAAGCAATTAGTGCGTTAATGAATTTTAATCAAAAAAAGCAGGCTTTAATACATGCATTCAATGTTGTAAACTCTAAATGGATTATTGTAACTGGAAGAAATCTACCTTCTTTTATGGAAATTGCAGACCAATTACCTCTCTCGAAAAAAAATATCCTAATTATTAATAACCCAAAAAAATTGTCACATAAATTCATTGATTTAGTTCAAGAATTTGAATTGAAATCAATCCAAACAAGCAATCCTAGTACCACCAATAATTCAATTTTACGCGAAACCTGTTCATATATTTTTTCTTCTGGCACTACAGGTTTACCAAAAGCAATTATAATGTGGAATTTAAGATTTATAAATCAAACAATTTCTACATCTATTGAAACTTGTCAGCTAACTTCTGATGATGTTATTTATATTGTGATACCTCTTTATCATAATCTAGGATTTGGTATATCTTGGACAGCTGCTTGGCTCACTGGTGCTGCAGTAGCTTTAAAAAGAGAATTTTCAGCATCAAATTTTTGGAGAGATGCCTGTAAGTATGGTGTGACATTTACAACCTATGTTGGAGAAATTCCAAGATATCTTCTAAATCAACCAGTCACTGAATATGATAAAAATCATAAATTAAAAAAGATGTCTGGAGTTGGACTTCGAAAATCGATTTGGGAACAGTTTAAATCTCGCTTTGAAATTGAACATATTTTTGAGTTTTATGGTCTAACTGAGGGAGCTGCGGGATTTTTAAATATTGAAGAAAAATCAGGTATGATAGGGAGAAATATTATACCAGGCACTGAATTAGCTAAAGTAAATCCTGAAACTGGTATATTCTTAAAAAATGAAAGTGGTTTCTGTCTAAAATGTAAACCAGGAGATATTGGGATGGCTTTAAATGAACTAAAATCAGATACCCTATTTACGGGGTATAAAGATAAGGACAAAACTGAAAAGAAAATTATGTATAATGTATTTAAGAAAAGGGATAAATTTTTCAATACTGGTGATATACTTAAGCTCCATAAAGATAAATGGGTATCATTCGTAGATCGTTTTGGAGATACCTTCAGATGGAAAGGTGAGAATGTGTCAACAATGGAAGTTGAATCTATTATAAATGCTTATCCCTCAATAGAAATTAGTGCGGTGTATGGAGTTTCAATTCCAAATACAGAAGGAAAAGCGGGAATGGCAGCATTAAAGATAGATCCAAATATCGAATTTGATATTAAAGAATTTTCTAAATTTATCCTTGATAATCTGCCTAGTTATTCAATTCCATTATTTATTAGAATTCGAGAGAAACTTGAGTTAGTTGGCCCATTAAAAATAAAAAAGGTTGACCTCCGTAAAGAAGCATATGATCTTAACAAAATCCAAGATATATTATTTTTTTGGGATTCTAAATTGAAAAAATATGTGAAATTTACTGAAAATATTTATCAAGATTTAATAAATGGGAAAATAAAGGTTTGAAATAAAATGTCAGATGTAAGTATTGAACCCACTTATGTTGGGAAAAATGAGAATTTAAAGTTTATAGTACCAAAAGAACTTTTCAGGATAAGGTTGAGTTCAGATAAAAAATTAGCTCCTGATTTAGCAAATAAGTTTAATAAGTACATTCAAGAGACTTTTAAAGGTTTTCAGGAAGCTAGAAAAACAAAATATGGAAATGAGAATAATAATAAAACCAAAACATCACCAGAGTTTTGGAATGAGTTTCAAAAAAAAGCAAAGGCATTAAGTGTCGATCTCATCGGATATACTCCTATTAATGAGGATTTCATTTTTCATAATCTAAAAATCTTTGGTAAAAATGCTATTGTCCTTGGAATGGAGATGCTATGGGATGAAATTAAAACTGCTCCAAGTGTACATTGTGGACTTGAAGCATTTCGTGTATACTATGAATTAGGTGAAGCTACTATTCAACTAACAGAATATTTAAAAGGTTTAGGTTATAAGAGTGAAGCTCATCACCCTTTTGGAGGAAAAATGCTATTTCCACCTCATGCTGTCGGTGCTGGATTAGGGATCATGGGTAGAAATGGGATTATTATAACACCTGAATTTGGACCACGTCAGAGATGGGGTATAATCTCAACTGATGCTGAAATCCCAGAAAAGTCTAAAAAGGATTTCACTTCGTTAGAAGACTACTGTAAAGAATGTGGAGCATGTGTTAGAGAATGTAAAGGAAAAGCTGCTTTTGAGTCTCCGATATATAATAAAAATTCTACTACAATAACACATATCGATCGAGCTAAATGTATAGAAAGTCTAAAAAACAATAATTATTGTAGCTATTGTTTAAAAATATGTCCTCAAGGTAACCCTAAAAAGTAGCGAATATAAGTATACAATATTATATATAAATGGTTTAAATTCTACTTTTAATTAATTAAGATCAATTCTATATATGAAAATGAGCAATTTATACCTCTTTTATTGTCCCCAATGTCAAAAGTTGAATTTAATCTCACAAATTTTGACGGATTTATAGAAAATTTATAAAATAAGGTAATAAAATAAAATAGTATTATTACTATTAGAAAAAAATTTACTAATTATTTAATACAATTAAAAAATAATTCAATTATATTTTTCATATTTAATCTATAAAAGATATATTCAAATTAAAATTATATTTTAATAAAACTGTAATTAAGAAGTATTACGAGAGTTCTTGAATTGAAATGATTGTATCTGAAGATGAAGAACCTATTGAAAAAATCGAGAGTAAACCTTCAATAGATATTCTTAAAAAAGTTGATGCTGCGGTAAATTATTGCTATAATTGTAATCGATGTAATTTATGTTGTCCTACAGCCTTTTTAGGCACTTTCTATCCACGTAATTTAATTGTAGATTTGACATTTTTATCTCCAGAAGAGGCTCTAAAGAATAATAATATATGGAAATGTCTTACATGTGGACTATGTTCCGAATATTGTCCTATGACAAAAGAGGATATTGGAGTTAATTTCACTCAAATTATAAAAGATCTCCGTTCTCTCGCTTCAGATTATAAACCATTACAGGATGATTTGGTAAAATGCCATCATAATAGGGAATATTCTAGCTTACCCTATTTAATGGCTAATGATAAAATAAAAATTTCAAATAAGCTTGGTCTTTTGGAAGGGACTGATTTAAAGGTAATTGATAAGGGAGAAATTGGTTATTTTATGGGGTGCACTCCATATATGACTGGAATTGCTCCATGTTCATGTGCATGTCCTGCTGGCGTAGATGTCCAAGGCTATGTCTCTTTAATAGCAGAAGGAAAGTTTCAAGAAGCTATTGATCTGATAAGAGAATCAAATCCCTTACCTTTTTTATGTGGAAGAATATGTACGGAATACTGTGCGTTAAATTGCAATCGTCAATATATTGATGACCCAATTGCTATTAGAGTTTTAAAACGATTTGTCTCAGACTGGGAAATGAATAATCCTAATTTAAGTAAAATAAAACCTGTAAAACAAGATAAAGAAAAAATAGCAATAATTGGTGCTGGACCTGCAGGATTATCTGCTGCTTATTTCCTTGCAAGAATGGGATATAAAACTACAATTTTCGAAAAAGGGGATAAAATTGGTGGTATGGTTAGATATGGAGTTCCACAACATAGACTTTCAGATAAAGCACTTGTTAATGACGTTGAGTTCATAAAAAATATGGGAGTTGAAATCTTAACAAATAAATCCTTTGGACCAGATTTAACTCTTACTGATCTTAAAAAACAGGATTATAAAGCATTTTTTCTTGCTACAGGCCTATATGTTCCAAAAACACTTCGCCTTGAGGGAGAAAATCTCCCGAATGTGCATGTTGCTCTTGATTTTCTATTAGAACGTAAATATGAATTCCCCCAAAATAAAGATGAGTTCAAAGGGAAAACATTTGGAATTATAGGGGGTGGAGCTGTTGCTGTTGATGTTGCTGAAATTGCCCTACGGCTAGGGGCAACTAAAGTTGATCTTGTAGATATATTAACTGAAGAAGATCTAAAACTAGTTCTTAGAGATATTCATGACGCCGAATGGGAATTAATAACTTATCACTTTGAGATCTCTACATCAAAAATAACGGAAGAGCCTGACAATAAATTAGCTTTAAATTGTTATAAAATTGAATGGGGTGAACCGGATCCGAAAACAGGTAGAAAATCATTAAGTAAAGTTGAGGGTTCGGAATTTAAAATTACTGCTGATATAATCGTTATCGCAATTGGTCAAGGATTGGATTTAGAACCAATCCTAGCTGCTACTGGTGATCAATTAAAACATGAAAGAGGTAAAATCTTAGTAGACAACACCACTTTTGAAACAAGCATTCCTGGTGTTTTTGCGGGAGGAGATATTGTTCCAAATCCGAAAATGGTTGCTATAACAGCAATAGGGCACGGACAAGAAGCTGCATATTCAATTGATCGTTATCTCAGAGGACGTGATTTAAAAAAAGGAAGGATAAAAAGAGAAAATTTAAAACGTTCACCTATACCCAAAAAACAGATTGAAGAAGAAAAGCAACAAAAAATCAATCTTGTACCTGGAAAAGTAAGACTCACTAATTTTGAAGAAATAGAAATTGGTTTTACAGAGGAACAAGCAATTGAAGAGGCAAATAGATGCATGAATTGTAATTGCTGCTGTAGCTATGATCAAATTCTTGATGATTATAATAACTCGCTTGATTCTTCAGGGATTATGACTTGTCATTATGGAGAACAACCAAATTTTAGTTCAACTAATGCATTAGATTATTTAGAGATACCAAAAAGTGTAATAGCACTAATGAACCAAAGTGATATTACACCAGTAGTTTTAGGTGAAGAAAAATGTTGTGGACATGATCTTTTATGGCAAGGCGATATCAAAAGTTTTGAGAAACTAGCTAAATATAATGTTAAACTCTTTAAAGAAGCAGGAGTCAAAACTATTGTGTTTAGTTGCGCTGAAGGATATTATACTTGGAAATATGAATATAAAACTCTTTTTAAGGACAGTGCTGAGTTTGATTTTGAAATTTACCATATTACAGAATATATTTTAAAAGAAAATTTATTTGAAGGCATAACATTTCCAAGTTTTGATAGAATAAAAGTAACCTATCACGATCCTTGTAGACTTGGTAGATTGAGTAATGTTTTCGATGCCCCTCGTGAAGTTTTAAAATTAATACCCTCTGTGGAGTTAATGGAAATGGAAGATAATAAGCAAGATGCAGATTGTTGCGGAGTTTCAGCATATATTTCTTGTAGTGAAGATTCAAAACTCTTACAAGAAAAGAAAATCACTCAAGCTATTGATACAGGTGCAGAATATTTAATTACTGCATGTCCTAAGTGTATTGCACATTTGAATTGTTATGTGAATGAACATAAAGAGTTGAAAAAAAAAATAAAGATTATTGATCTTGTAAGTTTTATTGGTAAATTACTCTTCTTAATATAGTTTAATTTTTTAATTCTTAACTTCTATTGACAGATCTGTATAATTGGAGACATCAATTCACTATTCTTTCGCCTTAATGTGAGTCTACCTATTTTAAAGAGTGTAATTTTTAGGATTAACAAATAACCTTTAAAATTTTGAAAATTTATCTTTAATATCTATAATCAAATTAAAATTTAAAAACTAAATTTAATAGTGAAAACCATGAGTAAAGCGAAGGAAATACCTGTTCCTGATAAAATTGAAGGTTTTTCGCAACTTAGACTCGATGTAGATTTAACAACAGGAAAAATTGAAAAATCTAAATTATCTACAGAATTTTGCCGCGATTGGATCGGTGGATATGGTTTTGGAGCTAAAGTATTATGGGACGAATGTCCTGCTGGTGTTGATCCATTAAGCCCTGAGAATGTTTTTGTATATGCACAAGGTCCATTTCCAGGTACAATTTTACCTACTTCGAGTAAATATGGTGTATTTGCTAAGTCTCCATTAACAGGCATGTTTGGAATGGCAATTTCTTCTGGATCTGTTGCTGCCCAAGCTCGACGTGCTGGAATAAATATGATAGTGTTTAAAGGTAAAGCCCCAGAACCGGTATACATGGTTGTCGATGATGATGATTATTATTTAGTACCGTGTGATAAGACTGTATGGGGGAAAGGATGTTGGGAAACTGAAGAAATTTTAAGAGAGGAATTCCAAGATCACCGTCTTGGAATAATGACTATTGGACCTGCTGGAGAACGCATGGGTTATATGGGTTGTATAACAAATGATCGCAATAGACAAGCTGGAAGAACCGGAATGGGAGCAGTTATGGGCTCAAAGAATCTTAAAGCAATATGCTTTAGAGGGACTAAAGGTATCAAAGTAGCTAAACCTGTTGAGTTTTTTGAACTAGCTAAAAAATTAATTAAAGTCGCAAATGGGCCAGCGACTGCCAAATACCGCGATTTAGGTACCCCTGCTGGTTTAACAAGTTATAACAAGCTTGGAATGCTGCCAATTTTCAACCATCGTGAAGGTACATGGGATAAGATTGATGATGGCACTTTTACAGGCGATACACTCAATCAAGATTGGGTTGTAAAGAAAGTAGCCTGTTCTCAATGCTCAATTGGATGTGATCACATTACAAAAGTACCTAAAGATCATCCTCATTGGCCTAATTTATACTCAAGCATAGACCAAGAATTATGTTATAGCTTTGGAACAGCTTGTGGTAATGATGATTGGCCAACTGTGTTCAAATGTGTTTCATTATGCGATGATTTAGGAATCGATGCTATTTCTGGAGGGGTAACTGCTGCAATGGCATGTGAATGTTTCGAAGAGGGGGTAATTACTGAAAAAGATTTAGGATACGAATTACCATTTGGATCTACAGTAAATCTAGTAAAGTTTACTGAAGAAATGATCCTTGGAAAAGGCTTTGCTGGTGAGATCTTTGGTGATGGAACAAGACAAGCAGCGATTAGATTAGAAGAAAAAGGTAGAAAGAATGCTAGCTACTATGCTATGCATATTAAGGGTTTAGAATTACCTGCTTTCGATGTTCATGGAATGAATTCGTTCGCAGTCGGTATGAGTATTTCTATTCGAGGCGCTTGTCATTTAAGAAACGGATCTTATGGTTTAGATGCCAAAGGGAAATTTGATCGCTTCGGATACGATAAACCTGTTGAGAGAGGTTTAGAAATTAAGAAATTAGACGATATTTATGCTATAATTGATTCATATATTATATGCAAATTTACTCGTGGCATCTATGAAAACGATGCCGAAATGGCAAAAGTATTTGAACTTGTAACAGGCATCCCACATACTGAGGAATCAATAAATCAAAGAGGAAATTCTATTGTTACCCTTTCTAAATGCTTCAACATTCGTGAAGGTTGGACTAGAGATGATGATCACCCTCCAGAAAGGTTCTTCAAACAAGCCCACACAATAGGACCTGCTAAAGGAGTTACTATAAAAGAAGATGGATATCAAAAGCTACTAAGTGGATACTACGAAGCATGTGGTTGGGACCCCAAAACTGGGATTCCAACTGATGAAACTTTAAAGAACCTCGGTTTAGATTTCGTAATAGGCAAATTAAAACCCACTGGAGGTAAGAAGTAATCAATGTCAAAAGTAGGGCTCAAAAAAAGAGGAGGAGTCGTTCATCAATTCATTATTGTTGACCCAAATTTATGTACTGGGTGTGAAACGTGTGAATCCATATGTAGTTTTGTGCATGATGGTGAATTCAATCCAATTAATACAAGAATTCATAGAGTCAGGATTGAACCTATTCTGAACGTCTCGTTAGCATGTCAAAAATGTGATGACGCTCCTTGCGTTCGTAGTTGTCCAGAAAAGGCTTTAGAACAAAACAAAGAAACAGGATCAATCATTGTCGATGAAGATAAATGTAATGGATGTGCTTTCTGTATCCGGGCATGTGATTTTGGCGTTTTAAGTCTCCATGTAGAATCACAAAAAGCACTTATATGTGATCTTTGCGAAACCATGAAAGAGGAATTTATAAATCCCGAAAGAGGGGAGAAATATCCTGCATGCATTGATGTCTGTCCTAAAGAAGCTATCTCATTAAAAGATGTGGAACAAATTGGTGAAGAGAAGCGGATTGATGCTGTAAAAAGGCTTTTTACCGATATATTGGCAGAATCAAAAGGTTAAAATCATTTTTTTCCAATTCTTTTATTTTATTGTTTATTCTTTTTTAGAATTTATCCTTATTTATCCAACAAAGAAAATTTTCAGCTTCAATATCAATTATTAAGAAAAATTTATTTTAATTTATTGTATTTTTATCAATAAAACCAATAAAGTGAGAAAGATGGAAAAATCAAAAATTAAAATTGGTTCGATAATAATGCTTTTTTTAGGATGGTATACGATAGCAATATCAATTCTTTGGATATTCGTTACAGAAATTATGTTTGTGAGTGATTTTGCGGCTTATACAGGTCAGAGTTACTCTGATTATTTGACCAGTAACCCTAGATTTGCGGAGATGTATATTATTACAAAAAAATTAATTGGAATTATGCTACTCGTCATAGGTCTTATGATTCTTTTAATAAATCAATATGCTTATAGTAAAGGTGAAAAATGGTCCTGGTTTGCACTTCTAATAGCAGGTGGCACAGCTTGGGGAACATTCATCGGTTATAAGATTATCATTGGTTACATTGGAGTTAGCGTGATGACTTTCGCTATTGGGGCTGCGCTTCTTCTAGTGGGTATAGTGCTCCCCGCCAAGGAAATCTTAGGTAAAGGATCCTCTTAATTCAATTTTGATAGAAATAGAATAGATTATAGAAATTTTTTATACTTTTTTTCTATAAAGATAAACAAAAAGATATTTTTTTCAGAAAAGG
>CAYSZJ010000020.1:0-44954 GCA_964435435.1 uncultured archaeon | reverse complement strand
ATTTAGAGGAAGAAGTTATTATTTAATTATACAAAAAAAAGAACATTTAGTCTAATTTACACAAATTTAATTAAATCTGGAATTAATATTATCGTCCTATTGTCCAAATAAACTAAAATAAAAAAGAGATTTTAAAATTAAGAAAATTCATTAATAGGAGATATGTGTACTACTCATATTTACCAATCGAGGTAAAATTATACACGAGGGATAATCCGGACCGGTGAGTAATGTATTATTCGCGATATTATACATCAAATAGTTATATGCTAATGGAGCTCCAGTATTTGGGTTTGCTGCAAAACGTGGATAATTTGAACTGGAGATAGCTATTCTTATTTTATGACCTGGTGCAAACACATAAGCAATAGACCAGCAATCCACCAATAATTCATACACGTCCTTCTGATTTCCAGACATAAACACTTCAGAAGTATAATTATATCGCGATCTAACTGTTAATGAACCATCTGTAATTAACATTGAACGATTATCTGGATATACATCTGTCAATTTAACGGTAAAATCTGTATCAGTACAGTTTGAAGTAACAAATAAATTCCCCCAAATTCTTCCCACAACTTCAACTGCTTCCGATAACACTGGAGTTTCAAAAATTAACACATCAGATCTATTTTCGACTATTCTTTGATCCATTGGTCCCGCAAGATCGAATGGCTGATTTTGTCCACCCCGATTTGGAACAGGATATCGAGGATCATATGGAAACGAGAAATTATTATTTATTGATGGAAGAGTACTGTTAATTAAACCACCTTTAGAATTAAAATACCATTTATTATCTATATAATCTAGCGGCCAATCTTTTGCGTATCGCCAGTAATTCCATTTATCTGATGTGGTATCAACATCTCCCATCAAATAATATGCGACTCTAGCACCGTCCCAATTAATAGGTTTACCTAAAAGGGCAGCATCAAAAATACTTTGCTCCCAATTAAAAACCAAATTAAATCCTATAGAATTTTTAGGGTAAATAAGTTCTGCTTGTTTAGTTGACCATAAATTGACATGAGTCCATGGTCCTATTACTAATTTTTGATGACCTTTTGCTAATTCAGTCCCATAATTATCATAACCTATATACCCATCAATCGTTCCTTGAAGAAAGTGGTCATACCACCCTCCAACATGAATCCCGTAAACTGAAATATTTGAATAATGAGGCCCCTTTAATATCGATAAGGATGTAGAATTATAAAGGGTTTCATTTTTAGGATTAGAATTTCTGAATATCATATCTAATTGATATTTCCAATTCTCTGAAGCCGTACTTTGTATCCACGTTTCTACCGAGGACTTATGGTAAGATCCTTGGTAGATAGCATGATCAAATAATTCAGGTGTCCCAAACCATAATTGTTGTGCTACCAATCCTTCAGGAGCCATACCAGCATAAAAATATTGATTTATACAGAGAGCTGAAGCTCCAGCACTAGCAATTTTGCCATTACACCAATTTTTATCTAATAACCAATTTATTGTATCTACTCCATCTTGGTAGGATTTAAGAAAAAGGAGGAATTTATCTTCTCCTTCGGAATCATACGTTCCTCGCATATCTTGAATTGCTAGATGGTAATCCTGTGTAGAATAAAACATTCTATACATTCCCATTCCATTTTTCCCATATGGTGTTCTTACTAAAATCACAGGTCTAGGAGCACCAAAAGAACCTGGAGCAAAATAGACATCTGTAACTAATCTTACTCCATCTCTCATCTCTATCATATATGTTTTTTTAGAAGTGGGTGCATAGGCAGCTGAAATCGAAAGAATTGTCGTGGGTGTCACAATTAATAAAAATAATACGATAATTTGTACTATTTTAGGGAAATTATTAAAACGTCGATTATCATACTTTTCTATTAACTTTCCTAGTGAGAGAGACGAAGTTTTAAAGCCATAATGAAAATAGGCAATTAAACTTATTCCGATTGCTGCAATTGCATAATAGTTTAACTTAATAAATAGGAACCAAATGATTCCAATTAAAGGTAAAAGAATATCAATTAATTTTGCGATAGTTTTTGTGTATTTGAGTCTGACTTGCTCTCCAATTTGTTTAAAATAATTGCTGCTTACTAATAAGGAGTAGAATGAGATAAATATAGTAATAGGAAAATATAACATCCCAAATAATATAATAGAAGCTTGCTTTACACCGAAATAAATTATCTCGTTTTTAGTAAATAACTTATTCCCTTCTTCTAATTGTTTATTGTAGTCTTTGCAGTAATTGAAATAGTAAGAAATTATGTATATTCCTCTACAGACAATCAAAAGTAATAAGTTAACACAGAAGATTTGTTCGAGGTCAAGATACCCTAAAGTATATAGTTGATAAAATATCATTATAATCCAATTAATCATAAAGTTATATTGAGAATAACTTATTAATAAAAGTATCTGTAATTTTTAAAGAACTAATTAGTATATTTTAAATGAGAGATAATTTAAAACAAATTAGAGAAAACACCTATCGGAGATCATACGGTATTCATTTAACTTCAAAAGATATTTTCTTAAAATATATTTTTCCAGAAATTCAAGATAGATTATGGAGTTTTAAATGGATTGATTTATATGCAGGTGAAGGAAATTTAATTTTACCTATTTTAGATTCAATTTCACCTGAAAATCGAGTTCGATTTTTTGAAGATCATATATATTTATCTGATATTCAATCAGAGATGATAGAAAAATGTATTAATAATGCTGAAAAATATGGAATACCTTATAAAGTAGCAGCTAGGAATATAAAACTACGTGATAACTTAGAAAGTTTCCCTATCTTTTTGAAAAGTAGAAAATATCCTTTATTTCATATTACAAATCCCCCTTATCTTTATTTAGGCTATATTAGAAAACATAAAGAAACACAGAAATATTTAAACTTATTCAAGGATAAAAATGAGGGATATCAAGATTTATATCAGATTGCTATGATAAATGATTTGAGAAACAATATTCAGAATTTAATTTATATTATTCCTTCAAATTTCATTTTTGGCGCATCTGTTTCGAATAAATTTCGTAAAGATTTCTTAAAGTTCTATAGAATTAATAAAATAATTATATTTGAAACAAAGATATTTGAATATACTGGAACAAATATATGTATTGGGTTTTTTAAAAAGAAAGCAACACCAAAATATGAAAATGTAAAATTTAAAGGAATAAAAATAAAGAAACAAAATCAATTAATCAAAAAACATTATGTTTTAAAACCAGAATTTAAATTTCGTGCTGGTTCTGAATTTGATGAGTTTCTTAAGGAATATCATGCTAAGAGTCCCTTAAAGATAAATTACTATTTACTAAAAAAGGAAGTAATGAAGCATAAGGGAAATAATGAGATAAATGTTATTGATGCAAATGATTATAAAAATAATGAATATAAAAAATTAATTCTTCGAATAGATAATACTTTAAATCAAAAAATAGAATCTAACATATTATATGTTCGAACTGTCGATACCGGCTCTTATAACGGTAGAGTTGGATTAGGGATTATTAAAGATGATTATAATGTAAAAGGAATTTATGTATCAGGAAACACCTATAGAACTCATCCAATTCAGATCTTTTTCGAACCTAGAATTTCACCAAAAGATCAAAAGTTAATAAAGATTTATTTCAATTTTATGTTAGAAACGTATAGAAAGAAGCTAGATAGTGAATTTTTAACTACATATAAATATTCTGAAGCAAATTATACAAGAAAGTATTTAGGTCTTACACAAACAAGAAAATTAATTGAAACCATACCTTTTATTGAAATGAATTTAGAACATAAGAAAAAACTAAAGAAACTCGTAAATGGAAAAAAAGTTGAAGAAATTTTGGAACTTTTAAAAGAGTATCAAAATTAGAGGATTAAAAATAATAGTTAATTAAATACTTGCGAAAATAAAAGTAATCAAGCCTAGAAATGCCCCAGTTTTTAGTAATAAACTTATTTTAGAAAAACTCTCTTTTTTCAAATTGCTTTTTAAAGTTAAAATTACTGCATAAAGCACGACTATTATACCGAAAACCATTGAAATTGAATATAGAAAAATATTTATTATATTAGTGAAAATCGGCAGAATAAAGAAAATAACAGCTAGAATTGCGAATATCATAGAAGTATAAGCAGATTTCTTTATACCTATCTGAATAGCCAAAGTTTTCACTCCTTGCTCTTTATCTCCTTCAATATCTTCACATCCTTTAATAATTTCGCGAGATAACAAAAGGAAAAAGCAAGTTAAAAAAAAATAATAAATATAAATAGGGATTTCAAAACTATTTAAAATAGCTCCATAAATTAAACCTATTGAAAAGGATATACTTACAATAAGATTTCCAAAGAACCCACTTTTTTTACCCCATTTTGCATATAACCATCCCATAAGACCAAAAATTGCTGCGATTATTACATTAAGAAAATTAAGATCAAGAATAACACTATGTATAATTGATAAAACAAGTCCAATGCTTAATACAACCACAAATAAGTATTTAGCGTGCTTAAGTGTTATAGCACCTCGTGGAATTGGTCTTTCTGGTCTATTTATTTTATCAATTTCAATATCATATATATCATTTATAACCATTCCAGATCCAGCAATAAAGAAGTACGTTAAAATTCCGAATATGAAATTAATTATTAAATTTTCATCAGGAATGCCTGTTCTTGTATTTAAAATACCTATAATAACTGTTAAACTTCCCATTATATCATTAATAGGGCGAAGAATTTCGACAGCATCTTTAAATTTCATCTGAACATCAACTCAAAATGGTTTTTTTATTTTTTAACGTAATTTTTTTTTTGCGTTTTTCCAGTATCTCTAATTTCATCTATAATTTCTCTTAAAGAGTTTCCATTATCTTTAAGGATGTGATTTTCTATGAATGACCCTTGCACAATAATATCTGCACCTGCTTCTACAAACGCTCTCGCATCATCTTTATTTTCGACGCCTCCTCCAGCAATTATTGGAATATTTAGAACTTGAGAACTCGTTTTTATATGTTCTACTGGAATTTTTTCACTACCAGAACCAGCTTCTAAATACACAATTTTAAAACCGAACATATCTGCTGCAAGGGCATATGCAGCTGTTAATTTAGGTTTATTTCTCGGAAGCAATCTTGCATCTCCAATCCATCCCGCAGTAGCTCCTGGTTCTATTATTAAATAAGCCATTGATATGCATTCAAGATTAGCACTTTTTATTGTATATGAAGCAAGAGCTTGTTGACCAATAATAAAATAAGGATCAGATGAGTTTAATAAAGACATGAAAAAAATAGCATCAGCATGCTGAGAAATATTACTAATACCTCCAGGAAATATAATTATCGGAACGTCTACCTTTTCCTTTATTGCTAAGATTGTTTTATCTACAAACCCCTGATCAAAGACAGTACTCCCCCCAATTAAAATCGCATCAGTACCAGCTTCTTCAGCATATTTAGCCATCTTAGCAGCTTTAATTGGGCCTTGTCTTAAGGGATCTGGATCTATTAAAGAAAAATGCAACGCTCCTTCATTATTAATTTTATTAATTATATATTCATATGTATCTTGCTCAATATATTCATCAATTACTATATCGACCATTTATCTCACATCTTTTCAATTTCTTATTTCTTTTTAGTATTAACAATCATTCTTTTAATTTTATCATAAATTTTAATTACTTTAATTTTCCATTCTGAAAAATTATCGATTTTTACGGGAAAATTATTATAGAGAGTAGAGATCTCTTTCATTCTAATTCTAAGATAATTCAAATCTAATAATAAATTGGGACGAGAAATACCCTTGAATGCTTTAACTGCCATATTTATTAAAGAAAGATCCAATCCTCCAGTTGATGATATTTGTAAAATTTCATTTCCAGTTAACAAATCACGTTCTAAGCCAAAGTTTAAATCATCATTGGAAAGAGACTGAAGAACGATTCTTAACAAATCTAAAGCAGCAAATTCAGAACCAAAACCAGTCATTATATTATAATTATAATTCCATAATTTGTGAATTGAATAATCACCACTTTCTGTAGCGCTTATAGCGGAATTTGCTGCGTGAAACCCGGCTCTCATAGAGGGATCAATCCCACCACCATGGAGAGGATTAACTTGACAACCAGCATCTCCAATAAATATGATTCTATTATCGGCGCAAGACCACAATGGCCTTCTTACAGGAACTACACCCCCTCCCGTAGAGATTATGTTAAAATGTGAAGTTTTTATAAATTCATTAAATACATTATTTTGATATAATTTTTTTATTTTACCCCCATAATCCATGAAAGTTCCTATTCCAATATTTACAGAAGATTCATTTTTAGGAAAATACCAGATATAACCCCCGGGAGCCTTTTCTTGATCAAGAATAATTGAGATATATTCAGGATCTTGGACTTCTTGTTCATTTGGAGAGAATTTTACTATTTCTCTATAACATATTATACTATCTTCTTTTAAAATATCTTTTTCAACTAAATTGCTTCTTATATTCTTTCTTAACGGAGAATAAAAACCACTCCCATCAATTACTATATTACCTTTAAGATCAGTTCTTTCTCCATTTGCTAATTTAACCTTCAATCCATTAACTTCTCCATTTTTATACAATAAGTCTAAAGCCATAGTATTATCTAAGAATTGCTCTACACCAGCATCAAGTGCTTCATTCAATAATCTTTGTCCAAATTTTAATCTATTTACAATATATCCTGCTTGTTTAGGGTCTTTCAAAGTAATACATTTCTTAAGATTTGGTGAATAAAGTTTTGCTCCTTTTATATGACATGATAATTCTTCGTCTTTTGGATGTTTTATATATAAAAAATCAAAAATTTCATTTCCTACAGCGTCGCCGCATATTTTATCCCCAATTTGATCCCTTTTCTTTCTGTCAATTAAACATACTTTTAAACCATTTTTAGCCGCAAATCTAGCAGCAGTTGTACCTCCAGTACCAGCACCAACGACGATTACATCAAAAGAATTTTGTGTGTTTTCCATGACAGAGAGTTTGAAATCTTTATATTATATAATTATATTTTATATTGAATAAGAAAAATGATGAAACTATAGTAAAGTTAATAGATATATAATTAATGTGCTACCTATTGGAACAGTTAAATCATCATACGTGCTAGGAGAAATTAGCTCAATTATGGTTGCAACTGCGCTAGTAATTAATGAATAAATTAGAATAGTAGGAAAAGATAAAGGTTCTTGAAAAGAGGGAATTAGTAAACCAAATAGAAAAAACGAAAGAAAACATAATATAAATGCAGTTACGAAGAATGTTGAAGATCCCTCAAGAGTTCTCTTTGAATTTGTCCAAGGTAGACTTAGTCCTATTTTTCCCCATCGCTTTCCTATTACTGAAGCTAAAGTATCAGAAACAATCATAATTAAGACGCCTGCTATTGGAAAATAGAATTGGTCTGGCGCAAATATTGCAAAAATAAATACTAAAGAGGTAATTGAAAGGCAATAAAAAAAAGGACCTTGAAGAAAAGCTCTCTTTAAGCCTTCTTCCTGTTCTTCAGAGATAGCATCGTATAAATCTTTCAGTTGTTTTACTTTAGATTCTTTTGAACTGAAATATACTAACATTGTAAGAGATGCTGCTATAATTGTGGGCCAAAATGGCCAAAAATAAAATGGGGAACTTAGTATTGCTAATCCTGCAAACATGTGTACAGCTTTTCGCGCAGCAAATTTAGAAATTTTTTCTTTTTTATATAATATTAGCGGGATAAAAATAGTTAAAATAACGTATAAATAAGTAATTCCGACAATTCCAAGGTCAGAGAGAATTCCATTCATTTTTGTATCAATTCTATTAATTATTAAGCCAAAAAAGTATTCTTACTTTAAAGACTTTATTAACAAATAAGACTTTCCGAATCTTCCGAGTATTTTTAGTAAGAAAACAAAAAATTTGTGAAGAGTGGTGGAAAGCAATACAATTTTTAAGGTTTGTTTGGTGGCAATGGAGGTACACTATTGTATTTCCAATCATCAATTAATGTAGATGTCCACCAATGTTCTGGAATATTATTGTAAACACCATATTTTTTTAAGCCTTTAATGAAAGCATTAATATTTGACCCAGGTACTTGAATATGGTCTACTTGTGGATAGAAATAAGCACCAAAACCCCCTTCTCGAGTTCCTAAATTACGAATCATATGCCAAACTTCTCTTTCACATTCTTCTGGTGTTCCTTGCGTATAAATCGATTGAATATTTATGCATGCCCATATCATAATTTTTCCTCTGAATTGATTTAATGCTTGGTATCCTGTCATTCGGGGGCTATCTAGTTCAAGAGCATCTAATCCCCATTCAATCATTAAAGGTATTATGTGATCGATCTTTCCACAGCAATGTAAATGAAATTCATACCCTAATTCATGCCCGGTTTCAATTAAACGTCTATATACTGGTTCATAGAATTCTTTAAATAACTTTGGGCTGAAAAAAGGGCCTGTTTGTTCACCCAAATCATCATAAACCACAAATCCATGGGGTTTAGCACCATATTTAATCCACATTTTTTCGTAGTTTACAAAAATATCTGTTAGATGTTTTAAAAGCTTCTTGAGTTCATTTTTGTGTTTATAATGATCTAATAAAAATTTATTAAACCCTCGCATCTGACTGGCAATTTGAAATGGACCAAGACCAAGAGAACACATACGATATTTATATCTTGCTTTTATTTTACTTCTCTGAATAATGAAAGAATACCGGTTTTTTTCATTAAAATTTGGAGTGTATTTTTCAAAATACTTGTCTAGTTTACTGTAATCTGGTAATGAAGGTCGTCCAGGGTGTCCCATAGTATTTATACCACCTTTTATCCATATAGTTCCAAATTCATCAATTTCTTCTCTTGGTAAGTTTACCCAATCTTTATATTTAGGATCATTAGCCCATTCAGGTTTATCCCATTTCCATAATCCATATCTTATTAGATATTCACTTCCATAAGGAAATAAACCAATCTCATTCTTACCATGCCCAGGTCTCCAGTTTTTAGATGGTAAAGAGGTAAGAACATAGACATCACTTCCACTACCAAATCTCCATATTGGAACCTTATCTGGACCTGTGAAATTAAGGGCTGATTTTACTCTTTCAATTGAATTAAAAACATTCACCTATTTTTAAACAAAAAGACTTTCATTGAAAATACAAATAACACTACTACAACTCAAAAATGATTCTTATTTTATAAATTAAAATATAATATTTAGAATTAATATTAAAAAAAAAAGGAAATTATTAAAAGAAGTAATTTATTCGAGGAATTCTGCACCTAGTTCCATAGCAAGACCTAACGTCTCTCCATATGCAATTGCATCTTGAAGATTTCCTTCTATGACAAGATCTCCTGACATATAAGCACTAGTAGAATCAATCTCACCTGAACTCAATCCTGTCCAAGTTGCTCCAGTTGCTTTCATAGTAACGGTGGCATCATCATTCACACCTTCACCATAATCTACTGCTCCTTCACCAAAACTAACCCAATATTTATAATCTGCATCAGTTACTTCCATTTGGACAAGTATTTTATCCATATCTTCTAACTCTTCTTTTAGTTCTTCATTTTCTCCAGCAAGTTGCTTTACAAATTCAAACATTTTAAGAGCATCAGAAGGTTGGCCTGGACCTTTACTTCTCATTTCTTTTAATTCATTTACTAAATTTTCGTCAACCATTTTTATGATCAACCCAATATCTTTTTTTGAAAATAAATATTAAGCTTATAGTTGCAAATGTCATTTTATTTTAAAGTTTTATTTTTTAATAATTATACGAAAATGAAACAATTAAAATGAGAATTGGAGGTATTTGTCGAAGATCTCCAGATAAAACCAAATTAAAGAGAATTATTATAAATAAAAGAAATAATAAGAAAATAACTAAATTCCTGTTTAAAAATGTCATCTTAGACAACAATTTTTAAACTTTTTTCCACTTCCACAGGGACACGGTGAATTACGAGCAATTTTTTTTCTTTTTATTTGAATTGATCCATTGATTTTTTTATTATCTCTTAAATTTTTTTCCAAAATCTCAAATTGGGATAGGGTGTAGGTATAAAATTTTTTCCATCCTTTACATAAAACACTTAATTTTTTTAAGGATTTATGATGACCATTACGAAACTTCTGACAATCTCCATGACATAAATTAATATATGAGCATTTATCGCAGTAGTCATTCAATAAAGATTTTTGTTTACCAAATTTTTTATAAATTGGAGATTTTAAGAAATCACTCCAATCTCCTTTCATTATATTTCCTAATAACAGATTTTCTTGAACAAAAAAATCACAGGGATAAACGCTGCCATCATATTCAACCACAAAATATTGACAGCAATCACTTCCCATATAACAGACAGTATATTGTTTATTCATTAAATAATTTATTATAGAGTCAAATAATCGAATTGAGATCTGATTTATATCCTCTTTTATCCATTCATCAAAAAGCTCACATAAGAAATCACCCCATTCTTCACCTGTTATGGAAAAGTGTTTAAGATTACCGTTCTTATCAAATTCCACGCAGGGAATGTATTGGTGGTAATTGAAACCATGATTTTTTAAATAAAGATAGATTTCTCTCGCTTTTTTTACAGTTTTATTATTAACTAAAATTAGTATATTGAATTCAACATGATATTTTTTTAATCGATCAATACCACGCATGACAAGGGAGTGAGTAGGCTTCTGACCTATTGTTTTTCTGTAATAATCATGGAGATATGCTGGTCCATCAAGACTTACACCAAGAAGAAACCGATATTCAGCAAAAACTTGTGCCATCTCATCTGTAATAAGAGTTCCATTAGTTTGAAGCCCGTTACTAATTACAGCTCCAGGTGGTGCATATTTTGTTTGAAGTTCTATAACTCTTTCCCAGAATTTTATCCCCAATAACGTAGGTTCACCGCCTTGCCACCCAAAAGCGTATTGATTATTTTGATCAGTTTTCATATAACTTTTAATCATGGCTTCTAATGTATTATCAGACATTCTTGGTTTTTTTTCTACATTATCTAAATGATCAATATAAAAACAATACTCACATCTAAGATTACAATCAGCTGAGACAGGTTTTATCAATAATGAAAAATTCATAATTCAGTTTATTTAAATAAGCCTCCATCTTCCCAATAATGGTAATGATCACTTACAAAATGAGAATAAACACCGATATTCTTTAAAATCTCGGGCATTGAATAATCAAATGTTTCTAAAGGCCCCCAATTTCGATGTAAAAATTTTTGTCTCCCTGTATGAATCTTTCTTCTCGCAGGGGTGTATAATAAACTTCTGCAATAAAAATTATCAAAAATAGCCATTTTTAGGTTGTAGAAAATCTCTTCTAAGTATATTGAAAAAGAGTAATATTTCTTTCATCGTTTTCTCTTGAAATTTCCTATTGCTAAATTATAATTTTTAATAATATGTATATCTTTTTATAAAGATTTAAAATTTTAAGTCAATTTAATAGATTAATGAATATTATTTGCTAGCTAATGAATTATGTTACTAGTTGGAATAATAGGTTGTGGTGACATCGCAAATTTAAATGTGTTAGGATATCTTCATTCACAAGATACAGAACTAGTGGCTGTTTCTGATATCGATCTTAAGAGAGCTGGAGATAAATTAGAAAGATGGGGTTTAAGAACTTTAAAGGTTTATCCAGATTATCGGAAAATGGTTGACAGAGAAGATTTAGATATAGTTGAAATTTTAACCCCACATCATCTCCATGGACCAATGACAGAATATTGTGCTAAAGCGGGAGTCCCAGGAATTTCGGTTCAGAAACCAATGGCTCACACAATAACAGATTGCGAAAAAATGATAAACATATGCAAAGAAGAGAGAGTTAAATTTAAATTATTTGAGAATTTTCGCTTTTATCCTATTTACTTAAAAGCAAAAGAATTACTGGATAATGGAATTATTGGAGAATTATTAAATTTTAGAATTAATTCAATAATGGCTGGAGGACCCAGTATGCCAAGAGATCTTAAATCACTTGTATGGCGTCAGAATTTTGATATAAGTGGCGGAGGTCCATGGGTTTACGATGATGGTATTCATAAATTTTCGATGGCTCTCTGGCTAATGGGTCAAAAACAAGTTGAAAAAGTATATAGCTGGATTGATTATTTTTCAGTAGTTTATGATGGACCAAGTTACATATTTTGGAAATATCCAAGCAGATATCCTGATGATCCTCCTAAATTTGGTACCATGGAAATTACATTAGCTCCAAATCTATATTACCCTAGCAACTACTATGTGTGTGATGAATTTATTGAAATATCTGGTACAAAAGGACTAATGTGGATAAATCAATGTACATGTGGTGGTAATTTTGTATCAAAAAGTCCCCAGTTCCCTCCAATTGTAGTGTGTAGCAATGGAGAAATAAACACATATGGAAATGACCTACCAAGAGATTGGAGATACTCTTTTATAAAGTCAACAGAACATTTCATAGAAGTTATGAAGAGTGGCGGGGAACCTATTTATACTGGAGAACAAGGAAAAAATCTATCTATCTTTGCTAAAATGGCACATATCTCAGATCAGCAAAAAAGAACTGTTATTTGGGAAGAAATTACGCCTGAAAATGAGAAAAATCGATCCTGTTTTGTTGAAGCACCTAAAGATGTCAATAATGCTGGATTACATAAATTTTTCGCAAGAAAAAGAAAGGATTTAAGAAAAGGTATTAAATAAGGTTTGATTCATAAAGAATTGAAATATGATAAAGATTTATTATTAGATTAATTTAAATCGTCAAGAAATATATCTCTTCCTTCTTCAACAGATTTGATAGCAGCTAGATCAAATTTTAAAATATACCTTGCTTGATCGCCTGAAAGTAAAGGTTCATCATTATTTTTTATTGCTTCTATAAAATAATTTGTTGCATTAATAAAGCTATATTTCCAGTCTTTTTCAAAATTTATATATGTTTCTACTTTACCATCTCTTATAATAACAATAGGAGGGAAAATTTCTGATTCTGACATCTTATTTCCTATGGATGTACCTTGGTTTATCTTCATTATCCCCCGACTAGCTGTGATCTCAATAAATTCATCTACAGGATAGTATTTTGAATCTGAGAAATTCATTTCTGGCATTAAAATAAATTCCATATTTCCATATTGAGGGACGACATACTCCTTATTCTGTTTATATTTAAACATTACATAAGCTGGAGCATCTAATCCTTGATAATTACCTGTCCATGTGAATACTTTTTCGATTTCTTCTTGAAAGAACCACCATGCTAAGGAGAAAGCATGCCATCCATTATCTAATAAAACAGGAGATCCTTTTTTAGCACCTCCTATTTTTTTTGGATCTTTTCTCCATTCTTTTGCACTTTGTGGAATTTCCCAACCGCCTTTACCCCCCATTGCCGTTTTAATTCGAATTGAAGATGGATCTCCGATATAATCATTGTCAAGTAATTCTTTTGCTTTCATTATATGAGGAGCAAAAATAAAATTCTCATAAATCGAAAGAATTGACCCTGAATTTTTACAAGCATTTATCATATCGTCTGCTTCTTTTAACGTTATAGCCATAGGCTTTTGAACTGAAATCCCTTTTATTCCTTTTTGAGCAGCATAAATAGTCGCATCAGCATGAAGATGATGGGGTAAAAGTATCTCAACAAGATCTAACTCCTGTTTATCTAACATTTCCTTATAATCGGAATAAATAGGGATAGTCTTATCTAAGTTGAAGCTTTCAATTTTTTGCTTGGCTTTTTCAACAGTTCTATTGCATAAGCAAGTGATTTCCACATCACTTCGTCTTAAATAACCTAATATATTAAGATCAAAGATAACTCCAGTGCCAATGATCCCTACTTTTAACATAAATTATTCAAAAATAGAATTATTAATTAAATTTATATAATTTCCTTTGGTAAAAATAGTTATCTAGAGAGGAATAAAAGGTAATATCTAGTGATTGATGAATTATATAAGTATCTTACATCTTTCTTTGAAACCAGTGAATTTAATCGCCTTCATGAAAATTATGGTGGTGGTAAAATCTTTTCCAATCCCAAAATTGGTGTTGCTAACGGTGATGACCCAATTTTTCAGAAGTTCAAAGAAGTTGTAGGTCCAGAGCATTTAACACCTCTAGAATTATGGTTAGCAGAAGGTCAAGAGAGTTTAAAAGCCTCAAATCTTCGGGTTATTTCAATCGTGTTCCCTTTTATTGATAAAATTCGAAAAGAAAGTAAGAATGTAAAAGAATTATTACGAGTAACACTTCCTGCAGAAATATATTCTGTGGGAAGGAACTATGCTAATGCTTTTAAGAAGGAAACATGTAGAAAGATTATTGATTTTTTTAAGAAAAAAGGTTATGGAGCTGTAGCTGGAATGTTAAGTGATTCATTTACTTTAATTGCAAAGGGAGGATTTCGCTCAACTTGGTCAGAACGTCATATAGCATTTGCAACTGGCTTAGGAACATTTAGTTTACATGAGGGCTTGATTACTGAGGTTGGGTGTAATATTAGATTAGCTTCTGTTGTAACTGATGCACCTCTCAAAATTACACCAAGAAAGAGTGATAACCCATATGGTAATTGTTTATATTATTCAAAAGGTACTTGTAGAAAATGTGAAGAGAGATGTCCTGGTAATGCTATTGATGAAAATGGTCATAATAAAGTTAAATGTTATGAATATGGTCGAAAAGTAGCAAGAAAAGTAGTTGTAAGAATTGGTACAATTTTAAAACCTCATATCCGTCGTGTTGATGGTAAATTGAGACCTGCTACTTTTCCTGTTGGATGTGCATTTTGTCAATTTGGAGTTCCTTGCATGGATAAAAATCCTACAGCAGAATTGTGAATCTTGTAGATAGAAATTTATTTTATGTAGATTAACTATGTTTAAACAGGCAATTGTGAGAAAACCAGCAAAAAGTTTTCAAGAGGGTATAACATCTTCAAATTTAGGAAAGCCTGATTATGATAAAGCAGTTTTTCAGCATTCATCATATATGAAAGCTTTGAAAAAATGTGGACTTAAAATTATTCAATTGGATGCAAATGATAGTTATCCCGATTCCACGTTTGTTGAAGATACAGCCGTTGTTAATGAAGAAGTAGCAATAATTGCTAATTTAGGCGTTATAAGTAGAAAAGGTGAAGAGATAGAAATAAAGGGGGTTTTAGAGAGGTTTTATGATAATATTGCGTGTATTAAAAATCCTGGAACATTAGAGGGCGGAGATATCTTGAGAGTAGATAATAAATATTATATTGGAGTTTCTAAGCGAACAAATAAGGAAGGGGTAAGGCAATTAATAGAGTTTTTAGAAAGCTATAGTTATTCATGTGTAACTGTTCCATTAAGTAATGTTCTTCATCTTAAAACAGGAGTATCTTATATCGGAGATAATAATTTAATAGTATCAGGTGAATTCATTAATAACCCAATCTTCAAGGAGTATAATTTAATTGAAGTTACTAAAGATGAAAGTTATGCTGCAAATAGCATAAGGATTAACAATTATGTTCTTATCCCGAAGGGATTTAAAAAGCTAAAAAAATCGATATTAAATCATGGATATGATATACTTGAAATCGATATATCAGAATTTAGAAAAATGGATGGAGGTCTTTCTTGCTTATCAATTAGATTCTAAGATTTTAGAATTTATATTAGATCTCTAAAATGACTTTTATTTAATTAATTTTATATAATCTCTATTTGTAGAATAATTAATCATGTCAATTCAGAAAGAAGAATTGGATCCTATAAAAGCTTATGAAAGAGCTTTATATCGGGCTTGCGGATTTTCATATGAGGATTTACAAAAACCTAAGATTGCTATTGTGAATTCATGGAATGAGATCAATCCAGGACATATTCATTTAAAAAAATTAGCTAATATCGTTAAAGCAGAAATTAGAAATAGGGGAGGAACACCTATGGAATTCAACACAATTGCGATATGTGATGGGATTGCTAATTCGGGAAATTTCTCTAAATATGTTTTACCATCTCGAGAGATCATTGCATCATCGATCGAAAGTACAATAAAAGCTTACAATTTTGATGGTATGGTTATGCTGTGCTCTTGTGATAAGATAATACCTGGTATGCTTTTAGCAGCTGCAAGGTGTAATATCTCAACAATCTTCCTTACAGGAGGAATTATGGAGCCAAAGCATTTTAAAGATGGTCCATTAAAAGGAAGAACTTATGTTACAAGTGACATTAAAGAAGCAATTGGAGAATATAAAGCTGGAAAAATAAGTAAAGAGGATTTTTTTCTAATTGAATCTCAAACATGTTGTTCTCCTGGAGCATGTAATATGATGGGTACTGCAAACACAATGGCTTGTATTGTTGAGGCAATGGGACTTTCTTTACCAAAGTGTGCTACAATGAGCGCTATTGGTATTGAAAGAGAAGAACTATGCAAACAAACGGGTCGAATTATAATGAAATTAGTTAAAAACAATGTGAGAGCATTGGATATTATTACACATAAATCAATTGAAAATTCTATTAAAGTAGCTTTGTCCTTTGGCGGCTCTACAAATATGATATTACATATATGTGCATTATCTCATGAGATTGGGGGATCTTTAAATCATTTTGATTTTGACAATCTCAGCAAATCTGTTCCATTGTTAGCGAAATTCAAACCAGCTTCAGAATATAACTTAACTGAATTTCATGAAGCTGGAGGTGTTGGTGTTCTAATGAAAAAATTATCTCGTATTTTAGATTTATCAACCAAAACTGTTTTAGGATTAACATTGAGAGATTATTTAAACTCTATTCAATTTAAAGATTATCAAATAATTCGTAATTTTGAAGATCCAATAGCAAAAGAAGGAGCAATTGCTATTTTGACTGGGAATTTAGCACCTGAAGGTGCAATTATAAAACAGAGTGCTGTAAGATCAAAAATGAGATATCATAAAGGTTCTGCTAAAGTGTTTGAATGTGAAGAAGATATTAGAGATGCTTTAATTCAAGGTTTTGTAAAGGAAGGAGATGTTTTAGTAATAAGAAATGAAGGCCCTAAAGGATCACCTGGAATGAGAGAATTATCACTTCCCGCAGCAATTTTAATGGGGATGGGATTAGGCGATTCAATAGCGATGATAACTGATGGAAGGTATTCTGGAGCTACAAGAGGTCCTTGCATTGGACATGTGTGTCCTGAAGCATTTGAAGGAGGACCTATTGCTATTGTTAAAGATGGGGATGATATAGAAATTGATATTGATAATCGTAAATTGAATCTGTTGATCACACAAGAAGAAATAGAAAAAAGATTAAATGAATGGAGAAGACCAGAACCAAAAATTAAAACAGGTTATTTGAATCTCTATAGAAAAATTGTGAATTCTGCAAGAGTAGGTGCTTATTTAAATTAAATTAATCAAAATAATCCAATATGATCGATGAGAACCATATTATAGAAAATCTTAAGGAATTTTCTTTTCCAAGATTATCAGGTACATATTTAGAGAGAAATAGTTTTAATCTAGCCAAGAAAAAGATAGAAAATTTAAATCTTATTCCAACTATTCAAGAATTCTCTTTCAGTATATTTTATTCAAGAGTTTATCCAAAAATATCCTTAACTCTATTATTTTGGCTTCATTTAATTCTATTTTTAAACATCCAAATTATCTTTACTTATATAAATATCTTTTTAGTTTTATTCTTGCTTCTTATTCTAATTATTATTACAAGGAATCCAGAAGAGATTAAAATTGGAAGAAAACTACATTCTCAAAATATTTTTGTAAAGATACCTTTAAAATCAGTGCAGAAAAACATAAATTATAAAGAAAAAAAGGGAAGGAAGGATTGGAATAAAAATATTCTTCTTTTTTCGCATTTAGACTCAAAAGGACAATTATTCTCTGTGAAATTTCGTATATTATTTTATTATCTATGGATTTTTAATTTCATTGTTGGTTTATTTATTAATATCATAAATTCATATTACCTTCTTAATTCAATTTTGTTGCTTCAGATTTTTGGTATTTTGGTTTTAAGCATTAATGGGTTAGCCACAATATTTATCCTTCTAAATAGAACGAACAATAAATCTAAAGGAGCAATAGATAATGCTTCTGGAATATCAATTGTTATGGAATTGCTAAATTATTATTCAAATCCAAATAATAGACTAAAAAATATTAATTTATGGTTTGTATTTACAGGAGCAGAAGAATCTGGAACAATGGGAGTTAGGAATTTTTACAAAAATATTAAGGATTTTGATAGAGAAAGGACGTATACCATCAATTTTGATTCAATTGCGAAAAAAGTTATCTTATATAATCATGGTCTCATTAATAATAAAAATTTTAAATCTATTAATTTTATTTTAGAAAATGAGGATCTGATGAGTTTAGAAAATGCAAAGAGAATTTATATCGGCACGTATAGTGATGGATTATTTCTTATGAGTAAGAAGTTCCAAGGACTTGGCAATGGAGATAAAACTTCGTATAATTATATACATTCCATTCATGATGATATTGATAAAATAGATCCATTAGTTTTAAAAAAGATCTGCCAATTTTATACCATTTTATTGGATGAAATTGATTCTTAAATAGAATAATAAATTTAAAAGTGTTGATTAGTAATCGAATTCAATAATAAAGACTTGGGAGTAGTTATAACACCTCCTAAAACAGCAGAATACATCATTTCTCGATTAGGGCAAATTAAAAAAGGGCAAAAAATTTTAGATCCCTGCGTGGGTCCAGGTATATTTGTAAAGAAGTTATTAGAATGTGGAATTGATAAAAATCAAATAATTACTTATGATATAAATCCTAGCTTTAAACACAAAATAGAAATGTTAGGTGTTTCTTTTAAATTACAAGATACGCTCTTATCTTTATATCCAGATTCTTATAACCAATTTGATTTTATTGTTGGAAATCCTCCTTATTTAAATAAAGCTAGTTCCTATATAAGAAAAAATAGATTAAAATTAAGACGTATTTATGGGAAAATTAATGCTCATGAAACTTATGCGATGTTCATCGTAAATAGCATCTGGAGATTGAAGGAGGGAGGAAAATTAGGTTTTATCACTAGCGATTCATTTTTAACGCTCAGTACCCATAGAAGATTAAGGAAATTCATTCTTAGAAATTGCATAATTAATGAGATTCTTTTAGCACCAAAGAATTTATTCTCTAAACAAAAAGTTAGTACAAGCCCAGTAATTATTATCTTAACAAAATGTTCAGGTCAAAAAAACAAGAATATCAGAGAAAATAATATAATAAAAGTAATAACCAGAATTAATAGTGAAGATGATTATCCAGCTCCCAAGATTGTTAATGAAATTAAGCAGCTAAAGTATAATTCTTTACCCTTCAATATATTTTTCATTGATGTTGAAGAACAAGTGATCAAACTATTTGAAGAGGCGCCGAGATTAGAAGTTTATATACAAGGCTTTATTGGAATGCATACGCATAATAATAAAAAGTTTATAGCAGCTGTTAATGGAACTAAGCTAGCTGAGAAATTTAACAAAAGAAATACTAATATATCAGATTTAAACAGAAGGTATAAAATTATTAATAAAGAGTATTTAGAATCAGAAGACTGGAAACCTTATTTGAAGCAAGGTGGCGCAGATCAATATTTCAGACCAATAATGGAAGCATTGGATTGGAATGAATCTTCAAGAAGAAATTATGATATTCCCAAAAATGTCCCGTTTGAGGAAGAGGGAATAGTTATTAGTGGAGTAAGCTCAAGATTAGCAGCACGATATATGCCAAAAGGATGTTATTGGGATTCTAACAAAGCGATTGGTTTTATAATTAAAGATAGATCAATTTCAATTTCTTATATTTTAGGTCTGTTAAATAGCTCTTTATATAATTATTTTGCGAAGGGAATTATCAATAATACAAGCAGTATTCAAATCACAGGGATTCATGCTTTGCCTTTCATTTTACCAGATAATGAAACAAAACAAAAAGTAGAAATGCAAGTTCAAACAATTATTAAAAAAAAAAAAAAAAAATTACAATATGATTTTAAACAAGAACAGAAAATTATCGACGAGATAATCTTTAATTTTTACACTGAAAAATTTAAATTTCCTGAAAAATTAAAAAAGAAACTAGATCAGAATTTTTCAATTTATTAAATAATTTTAAAATAATCTAAAATGAAAAATTTAAAAAGACTAACAGAAATAAGAGAAAAAGGTCTTGAAGCTGTTAGTATTGAGGATATTCCCTTAGTATTTCAAATACTCTGTGATTTTATCAATATAAATCCAGAAGCTCAAAACCTTATTGAAACTTATGAACTAACGATGCTTGTGAAAATTACTGATGCTGAACCATATTATCTTGTCATAAAAGGTAAAAACGCTAAATTTTTTAAGGGTATTTTAAAAACCCCTGATTTTATTATAATCTCTGATCTAAAAACTATTTCTAAATTATTACTTGGTTATTTGGATCCTTTAGAAGCCTATTTCTCTGAACTCTTTACAATTAAAGGTGATTTATATAAGGTTGTTTTATTTGTTGAAATCTTAGAATTAGCTTTTAAGTTATTAGAAATTATAGAGAATCGAGAGGAAAAAATTCTAATTGATGCAAGTTCAATGAAAAGTCTCATAGAAGTGTATTTAAAGGGATCGCCCGTTGAACCATCCCAAGTACCTCTTTTCTTGGAAGTCTTAACTGCTTTTGTGAATAATAATCCTGAAGCTAAAGAAATAATCTTGGAAGAAGATTTAATAATTCAAATGAAAATTACTGATCTTGATAATTATTTAATCCGCATTGTTGACAATAGAATAGAATGGTCCAGAGAAACAGTTCCCAATCCTAATTTAATATTACAAATGAGTCTTAAAACTTCTGCAGAAGTACTACTAAATGGCGATCCTGTGTATGCTTACATGGCAGGAAAAATAATTATACAGGGAGATATCGCCAAAGCTTTAGTTCTTCAAAGTTTAATTGATGTCTTTTTAGAATTCATAAACTTATAATGATATAAAATTAAAATCACTCTTTTAGAAATTGAATGTTAAAAAAATTCCAGTTATTCTGGATACTGATATAGGTATAGATATCGATGATACATGGGCTCTTGGTTTATTATTGAAATGTCCAGAACTAGATGTTAAATTAATAACAACGGTTTCACAAGATACTCGTATCAAGGCGAAGCTAGTTGCAAAGTTTCTTGAAATTGCAGATCGCACAGATATTCCAATAGGAATTGGGCCCCAAAAAAATCGTGATAAAGGATTATTATATAATTGGGTAGAAGATTATGATTTATCAAACTATCCTGGAATTATTCATGAAAACGGTATTGAAGCATTTTGTAATATGATACTAGACTCTCCTCAACCTATTTCAGTCATCGCTATTGGCCCATTACGAAATATCGCAAAAGCACTTAAATTAAACGCTAATATTACTCAAAATGCTCGTTTTGTAGGAATGCAAGGGAGTATATATATAGGATATGCAGGAAATCCAAATCCCGCAGTGGAATATAATGTATTTAGCGATATTATCGCTTGCAAAAAAGTTTTTCAAGCTCCGTGGGAAAAAACAATAACTCCTTTGGACACATGTGGTAACATTGTACTGGAAGGTGAAAATTTCAAACGTTTTATGAATTGTAATAATCCTATTGTAAGTTCAATAAAAGAAAATTTTGAAATATGGACCAAAAAAAGAAATTTTACACACTTACTTAACCAAAAACAAAAAACTTCGATTTTATTTGATACTGTTGCAATTTACCTTGCCTTTTCTGAAGAATTACTTAATATAAAAGATCTAAAAATAGAGGTTACTAAAATTGGTTTCACTAAAATAAGTGAAAATGGAAATAAGATACGTTGCGCAATTTCTTGGAAAGACGTTCAAGCTTTTAAAGATTTAATCGTTAATCATTTAATCAGTTAAAAATGATACAAAAATAATAATGGTGTCTAAAAAAAAATGAATAATAAACAAAAAGGTAGAATGAAAATTAGAATGATAAAGATTATATTTTTCATTTTGATTAGTTAAATTAATAAAGTTTAAAAAAGTAGATAATAATGCCAATTGTTCATGTAAATGTGTGGAAAGGGTTTGGAGAGGAACGAGTAAAAAAGTTAATTCAAAACATTACTAAAGTTTTCGTAGATTTGAATGTCCCTCAACAAGCGGTAGAAGTAATTGTCCATGAAATTCCAAGGACTCATTGGGGAATCGGAGGAGAACCCGCTTCTGAAAAATTCAAGAACCAGTATTTGACAGAAGAATTATAATTAACAAATTAAAAAAAAATTACAACTTTTCTCCTTTAATTTCCTCTTCGTACTTTTTTCGTCTCTCTACCAGATAAGTTGGAATGGGTACATCCCACCAGCCAAAAGCAGGTGAACCAGTATAAGGAAAATTCCTTTGAACTTCAATTTCTATGACTGCTGGTTTTCCTGAATTCATAGCTCTTTTTAAGCTTGGAAGAATCTCTTCTTTTTTCGAAATTCTCTCAGAATAACAACCAAAACCTTCAGCGATTTTGGCAAAATCAGGTGAATAAGGATTTCCGTATTTATCATAAAAAGCAGTACCATAACCCCTATCTTCACCAAAAGATGCTTGTTGAAGGTCTTTAATAGCAATCCATCCGTGGTTATTGATTACTATAAAGAAAATATTTTTTAATCCTAATTGTATAGCAACAGAAAGCTCAGAAATGGTCATCATAAAATCTCCATCCCCTACTAAAGCAACAACTTGCCTATCTGGTTTTCCTATATCAATTGAACCCAATTTGGCTCCTATCGCAGCAGGAACACTATATCCCATAGTAGAAAACCCACCCGCCGTTAAACAAGTTTTTGGTTTATAGAATTCAAGTTCCTGAATCATTTGTGCTTGAACATTACCAGAACTAGTAACTATAACCGCATCCCTATCGAAAAATTTCCTTACTTCTTTTAATACTGTTGAAATCATTACTGGAACTTTCGTATCATCTCTATGTTTATCAAGGAATTCAAACCATTTCTTCTTTTCTTCTTGAATTTCCTTAAAATAATCAACATTTTCATAGTCTTTTGAATAATCACCCAATTCCTCAATAATTTGTTGAAGACATGCTTTAGCGTCTCCCATAATGCCAATTTCGACAGGATAATTTTTACCTATCTCATGTGGATCGATATCAATTTGAATGAGTTTTGTTGGCGGAATGGAAAAACTTACTCCACCTTTATAAGAACTTGCTGTTTCATCAGCAAAACGACAACCGATAGCAAGTATTACATCAGCAGTAGAAGTCATCTTCAAACCGATAGTAGTACCTTTGCTTCCAGTACTCCAACAGAAAAGAGGGTGGTCATTAGGAAAAGCATCTTTACCCATCATTGTGACAACTACCCCAGCACCTAGTTTTTCGGCTAAATTCTTGACTTCTTCAAAAGCTTCAGATATAACAACACCTCCTCCTAAAAGTAAAATAGGTCTTTTAGAATTTTTTAATAACCCTACAACTTTTTGAATTAATTCAGGATCTCCCAAAATTCGTCCAGTTGCTCTTCTTTCAAAGGGTTCTGGTATTTCGATGTCAATATCATCTGCTTGCACATTCATGGGAAGATCGATATGTACTGGTCCACGTCGCCCTGTCGTCATTTGATTAAATGCTCTCTGTAATATTGAGGGTAATTGAGAAACTTCACTAACTTGCCAACTACGTTTTACTAATGGTTCTAGCGCCCTTAGCATATCAGAATCTCTTTTTCTCTCAATTTCTTGAAGAACTCCTTTCCCACGCATATGTGTGTGAGTAGTCCCAGTCAAGCATAGAACAGGGAAGCTATCTACGTAAGCATCTGCCAATCCTATTGCTGTATTCATTGCACCTGGTCCAATTGAAGTAAATACAACAAGAAGTTTTCCTGTGATTCTATAATATCCTACTGCAAGATGTACACCTGCATTTTCAGTTTTAGGTTGAATTAATTGCAATTTATCTTTATTTCTGTAAAATGCGTCAGTTAATGCTAGATTTTCGTGTCCAGGAATGCCTATTACATATTTCACACCTTCTTTAATGAGATATTTTGCTATTATCTCGCCTCCAGTGTATTTTACCATATTAATTCCATTATATTATTAATTTAAGGATGTACATTATAGGTGAGAATATAGGTTATGCTTTAATTTTTATTATAAGAAATTAATGAATCATTAAGAATTGACTAATTTTTTGTTTAAACACAATTCAGATTTAATTTTATTTTTCTTTAAAACCTTGTTGACATGGATCCTACGGTAAAAATGATAATAAAGATTGCCCCGCTGAAATGTCGCAATAAAAAAAGTGTTTCAATGAGCTCTCTCTTCGATATATTTTGCCCTCATTTCAGCTTGACTCTTAATAGGTATAATATTTCTAACCTTTTCAAGTGTAATTGCTCCAGATGGACAATTAGAAGCACAAACCCCGCATCCTATACAGAGCTCAAGCCTTATATTCATAAAGTCATCGGAGAGATCCCTTTTATGAGGCCAATGATGATAGATCGCATTCATTGGGCACATTTTCATGCAGGTTTCACATAAAGTACATAAATCTCTATTAATTCTTGGATCAAAATTAGATTTCGTAATGGCACCATAATTGTTAAGCTCTTTGACTGATTTTAAAAAACCACAATAACAAGAACAGCAATTGCAGACGAACATAGCTGTATCCTGCATGTTAAATGTTTCATGTACTAATCCTTCTTTTTCAGCTCTCTCCATAATTTCCATTAATTCATCTAAGGTAACTTCACGGCCGATTCCTTTTTCAAGTACCATTTGTGCTAGAGTGCCTGTAGCTACACAATAGTTTTCATCTGTTTGTTTACAAGGTTCTCCAGCCAATTTAGCCGCAGTTCGGCAGCTGCACGCAACGACGGCATAAATCTTCGGATTAACATCGGAGAGATATTTCCTTAGAATTTCATACGGCATAATTTGGTGTTGTACAGCCAATTTTTCGTTTATTTCAATTGATTTTTCTGTAGGTTCTATAGCAGGAATAACACGGTATACGGTATATTTGCCTGCGCTTAATTCAAAGGGGGAACCTAATCTAAATAATTCAAGATGAGCCTCTGCTACTTTTTTCATCCTTTCGGGATCATCTGTACAATTAGTAAAATAAACCTCAAAACCCCCTGGAAAATAGGGTAATAATACATATAAAGGACCTAACTTCATAAGTTTTCCCCTATTATTCATGTTATTCAGAATTTCTTTCAATTTGTCCCTCGGTACCCCTGAATGTTTCGCTATTTCTCTAATATTTATTGGTTTACCAGCTTTTTTAAACGATGATACTAAAATCTTCGCTTCTTCTTCCGTATACATATTTGATACTAATTTATAAGTTTCATCATGTTTAGGAAGCCCACCTTTTAAAAGTCTTCTTAATTTTTCATATAACTCTAAATCTGTCATAATTTGTTTTTATAAAACGTTATTTTTTTAAAATAATTTGTGATACTTATTCAAATTATAGAAATTGACAGAACTTCCGGCTTGATCTTTTAAATGAAAATATTGAAGCAGGGGTGTGGACTGACTATTCTGATGCAATAGTAGACATCATTCGGACATATTTTCGAACTAGAATGGATTCATATAAAACAGCTTATGGGAAATCCCAACCTTAGCAGATAAAGGAGAAAATTTCAAGAAATTAAGAAAAGGAATACTAAAAGAATTGAAAGAAGAATAAAAATTACATTGGATTTGATAATTTTTTGCTTTCAGTAAAAAAGCTTCTTAATTAATAAATCTAATAGAGTTTGAAAATTCACTATGCCCTATCTTTTTATAAGTTAAATATCAAGAATTAAACTTATATAGAATATCAAGGTATCCTATTCTACATAGTTGATGGATAAAGTGCCGTCTACTTTAGAAAAGATTCGCATTTTAGGAGAAAATTCAAAATATGATATTTGTGCCAGTACGGCTTCCAGTCGTACCGATAAATATCCAAAACTTTTTGGAGATTCAAAGAAATGGATTGGAGCTACAGCAAGTGCTGGAATTTGCCATAGCTATACTCCTGATGGTCGATGTATGAGTCTTTTTAAAACTCTGTATACTAATAAATGTATCTACAATTGTAAATATTGTTTTTCTCATAGTTGTAAGAAGAAGATGAGCTTTACACCAGAAGAATATGCTCGTACATTTATGAAACTTTATTCGATGAATGTTGTTGAAGGGTTATTTATATCATCAGGGGTATGCGGCAGTGCTGATAAAACAACTGAAGAAATGTTGGAAGCGGTTAAACTCCTTCGATTCAAATATAACTTTCAAGGATATGTGCATTTTAAATGCCTACCTGGAGTAAGTCAGTATCTCCTTAAAGAAGCAATATCTCTTTCTGATAGAATATCAATTAATACAGAAGCCTCAACTAAAGATCATCTCGCGGAAATTGCAGATCAGAAAGATTTTAATAATGATATTATAACAAGGCAGCGCTGGTTAAAACAGATTCGTATTAGACATAATGATGAGACCCTTAAAGTCATGAGAGATTTGAAACAAGACTGTCAATTGAAATTTCAAGAAAGAATGATTAAGGATCGACGAGTAGATGGTTATAAAAAATTTCGATGGGATGGAGCACCAATTCTTAATAGCGGTCAAACAACCCAGTTTGTCGTGGGAGCTGCAGAAAATGAAAGTGATTATGAATTACTTAAAAGGATCGACTGGGGATATCGGGAAATTGATCTAAGACGTGCTTATTTTTCTTCTTTCATCCCAATCGAAGGCACTCCGTTAGCAGGTAAGCAAGCAGCCTCACTAGCAAGAGAACATCGGTTATATCAAAGTGATTGGTTATTACGTATATATCATTTTAAACTAAAAGATTTAAAAGAAGTTTTAACCGAGGATGATAACTTACCTGAAGGAGATCCAAAAGTCCACTTAGCAAGACACTATTTTAAAGATCATAGCCTTGTGGATCCTAATAAAGCATCTTACCAAGAGTTACTACGAGTTCCAGGGATAGGTCCAATTTCAGCTAAACGGATAATAAATTTAAAAACTCAAAAGTTTATATTTAGACGTCGAGAAGACTTAAAATCTATTGGTGTGGTACTAAAAAGAGCAGATCCTTTTCTCAAAATTAATGGTCGAACTCAAACAACTCTTTGCAAGTTTTTCAATCCTGATAATAATAAAATTGTTTATGAGGGAATTTAATGAATAAGACGGGAAATTGCCAAGATCCTTTAAAAGTCATCGGGCGTGCAAAAGGCTATGCACGAAAGGAATTTATTGAAAATCTACCTCGCCATTCTAAATATTCCCCTAAATATTTAAACCAGATAAACAAACTCCCGAATGTTGTCCTACGAAATTCTGGTACTCCAATAGCTAAGAAATTCATCCAAATGATGCGAGAAGTATTTACTGAAGCATATCGCGCAAAGCAATTTACACGAACAGAAATAAATAATCATGGTGTTTTATTTGGCTTGGTATTACTTAAACATCGAGTAATGGATCTTGTCTTAAATTATTTTCACGAACGATGGCCTCAATGTGTAATCTGTTTATACAATGAGCATACACACAAAACGAGCATAATTAATGAGGGAGGAACTATTCAGGAATTCAAGTCACCTCTCAAAGAAGTTGTGGATGAGATAAGTAATAAACGCCCTATTATACCATATTTTGATGACATCCAATTTTCTGGTGAGGAAATTTTCGAAACGCTTTATGAATCTCAAAATATTATTGAGCGTGAAAATCCTCGTTTCTTTAAAAGTATGATCCCTGACAAGTGTTATGAATTACCTGGAATGAGAAATGGGATAGAAAAACGTTATATAGAAAAACGTCATTTAACTCGAAATAAAAAGATCAATGATTATCTTTAATATCATATTATTTTCGTGAATATTTCTTGAGCTTCTTGATAATATTTTAAAAGAAAAAATATAAAGGTCTTCAAATTTTCTATGCTATGGAAAAAAAAGAGTCTTCTCTTAAACTTGAAACAGAATTTATAAGTAAGAGATAATTGAGCTTCTGCAGATTTGCTATGTAAGAGAAATCCATAATCTAATAATATCTCATAAAATCAAACCTTAAATGAAATAAACTTTTTTTCTAACTTAGAATTATTTAAACCAAACAGAAACAAATAAAAAAGTAAAGAGAATATGCGTAAAATTATCTCATTTTCAGGAAAGGGCGGGGTTGGTAAATCTACTCTCCTCGTCTTAATGCTCAAATATCTTCTTGAAAAATATAAAAAACTAAACATCCTCGTAATTGATGCCGATCCCGATGCAAATATCGCAGATATCATCGGTAAAGAAATCCATTTTAAAGAAACCGTAGGCGGGAAGATGGCGATCCTCAAGGATAAAATCCAGAAACGTCAAATACCCCTCGATGTGTCAAAAAACCAAATCATTGAATCTGAGGTCTTCAGTGCCTTAATAGAAATGGATGAATTTGATATCCTCGAAATGGGGCGTAGCGAAGGTGAAGGTTGCTATTGTAGCGTAAATAACGCCTTAAAACGTATTATTGACATCCTATCAAGAAATTATGATGTCACATTAATTGATGCGCCTGCGGGATTAGAATATTTTGCCCGAAAAACTGGGCGAAATGTCACTGATTTAGTAATTGTAAGTGATCCCAGCAAAATGGGCATCCATACGATGAAACGGATATTAGAAGTATCAGAGGAGGTAGATTTACGGTTTGAAAATATCTGGATACTCGGGAATCGCTTTCCAAACAATTTACATAGCATTTTGGAAAAAGAAGTAGCTCAAATTAAGGAAGAATATGTAAACCTCCTAGGTTTTATTTCAAATAGCCAGGAAATAAGTAGAATGAATCTAGTCGGTGAAAATCTCTTAGATCTGCCTAACGAAAGTGAAGCATATAAAACAGCTAAAGAAATATTTGCTAAAATAGTATAAAAAATAATATATTTATTTTAAATTAGAATTTAGTCTCTTAAACGTTCTCCAATCATACTTAGGAATATCTTTTAGTGCTTTCCCTGTTAATCTCGCATATTCTTCTATAAAGTGTTCCTGAAACTCATCATAATCCAACCAATAGGGAACTACAATTAAGATAATCCCCTGCTTTTTGCACAACTCCACCTTCAATTTATCCAATTCTAGTTGATGGATAAAATCAGTATGATTTCGCAAAATAAATCCCTATCCACCTACTATCCTCTGGAGCGTTCCCTCTTATTCATCTCCTTAAAAGAATTAACTCCCACTGCTTCAAATAACATTTACTTAGCATTCATTACGAGTTACTCCACACATATTCTGTAAAACCTAAAACAACATCGCACGATCAATTATCTGTCCACCTGTATAGTCTCCTACTTTTGTCTTAATTTAACCCAATTTTATAACTTTTAAATTAAATTCTATATTTCTTAATTCTTAATGGTTGAGATCTCAATTATACCATATGAAAAAGATAAAGTTGAAGATGTGTGTATTATTCATAATTCAGCCTTTAAATCGTATATTGAAGAATTTGGGATGCTTTATGGTTATAGAAAACTAAAACCAAACGATATACGTAATTGGATAAAAAATCAAGAAAGTATAATTTGGTTAGCCTATGTGAATAATAACCCTGTGGGATACGTGCATTGTTCTCAGAGGATAGAAAAAAAAGATAATGAAATATTGACTATGTGGTTTGTTGAAACGCTTGAAGAAAGAGGTCAGAGCAAGATTGCTGTTGTACCACCATTCAGAAAAAAGGGTATAGCGAAGGCTCTAGTAGAACATGCAATTGAGTATTACAAGAAAGTAGGTGCTGAAATCGTAATAGCATCAGCCTATAATGATAATGAATCTGCTACTCGATTATTTGCAAATCTTGGATTTAAGCATTATAATCCTTATTATTATGAAAGATATTCAAAAATCGAGCCTTTTGAAGTTGATTCAGTGCTTGCTACGTTTGATTTAACCCAATCCTTACTAAAAATTACCTTTAATCCAGAAGTAAACGTGAGAATTATTACAGAAAATGATCTTCCTGCGGTAAAAGATATTTTTGGAGATTCAAGACCTGATGTTTGGGGTAGTAATCCGGCTATGGAGCAGGTAATAGGATGGTATAGGGGTGGGTGGGGGGAAGTAACTCTAGTAGCTGAAATTGAAGAAAAGGTGGTTGGATGTATGGAATACACATCAGCTGGGGTGATTGGTATTCCCGGTGTTCTTCCACAATACAGAAGAAAGGGTATTGGATCAACATTATTTTATCATTTATTAAAATCTATGAAAGAAAGAGGATTATTTAAAGCATTAACAGATTCTGGTGATGTACCTGAGCGAAGAGAAGCAATTAGAATGTATAAACGTTTTAATTTCAACCTATCAAGAGAACTGTGGGCTTGGGTAAAAATATTATAAATTGATTATGCTTTAAAATTATCTGGTTGGAAAAAATAGAAAACAACAAAGGATGTCTCGTAAATTTATGTATCCATACTTTCTTTTGGAATCTCAGCTTTATCTTCATTCTTAATATCTTTTATTAAGTCTTCAAATATCCGAAATCTATCCAATTCTTGTTTATTGACCTTGCGAGTTTATTTTTATTTTCTAATATATATTTTAAAAATAGTGCTAAAGCTGTGGTTTTACCCACTCCACCTTTTCCGGAAAATGCTATTATCTTTTTAATATTTAACACTTAATATTAGTTATTATTCCTTAAGGTAATGAAATTGATTTAAGATTAAAAACTTATTATAAATAATTCAAAAGAATAAGGATTGTTAAAATAAGAATTATAAATGGAATTAAGAAGGAAATTAATAATTAATAAATCATCTTCTTGCTTGATTTTGTTGTTCTTGACGGTATACCGGAACAATTTTCGAGGTGAATTCCTCCAATGTGTATGGAAATTCGTCTTCACTTGAAATTTTTCCTACTTCTAACATAATTTGTCGTGCTAAGAGCCAAAAAGCTAAGCCTAATGCTTTTTTTCCTCGATTATTTGCTGGAATCGCAAGATCTATTCCTCTTAGTGTATCATCAGTATCGAAAAGAGAAACTACTGGAATTCGAGCTAATTTAGCTTCTCTCAGAATAACTTTATCTGCATGAGGATCAACTATTACAACAACACTAGCATCCTTAATATAAGGATCTATTGAAGGGTTTGTTAAACTTCCTGGTATAAAACGTTCAGTTATCGCTTTACATCCAAGAACTTTGCAAAATTGACGAACTGGTTCTTTTCCGTATCTGCGTACACTAGTCACAATTACTCTATCGCTTCCTTCTTCAATATATTTGCTTAAAAATCTAGCAGCTATTTCCAATCGCTCATCTGTTTTAGTTAAATCAATTACATATAGACCATAATTTGTTTGACGATATATAAAACGTCTAGCATCGCCTGTGAGAAGCTTAGTTCCAATATGAATCCCACAGCTTAAGAATAGTTGCTTTCTTTCTTCGTCTTTATCAATTAATTCTTCTCTAACCTCTATATCAGCTTCTATGTCATCAGTATCTAATAATTCAAGTTCTGCTTCTAAATCCAAATCTTCTTCAAAGTCAATATCGAAATCATCTTCAAAATCTTCTAAGATCTCCTCTTTTTTTTCTGTTTCCTCATCAACAGTCTTTTTTTTCCTTTTTGCCAAGATTAAAGCCTTGTTAATGTTTTTCTTATATCAATTTTAATTTGCTATTCTGAAATTTTCAAACTTCAATGAATATTTACTTAAATATACCATAATTTTAATATTTTATTAAGAGGTTTTAGCTAAATCTCTAAGAACTAAAGTATTAATATAGCAAAAATGATTTTAATTATTAATATATCTAATCAATTACATTTATTATATAAAAATTTAATTTTATACTGGTTTAAATAATGGCTTCTTATCGATTAATTTTAGGAATCGTAACTGGCATTGTTTTAAGTTGTTTTAGTGTATTTTTCTTTAATATGGAGAGTCTCATTAATCAAATCCAAACTTATGCCGGTTCTGATTTATTAAAAGCGATTGCATTATTAGTTGGTGCTAATTTTAAATTTGATATCATCGCATTTTTTTCCGGATCTTTAACAGTTTCAGGATTTTTCGCAGCACAACTTCTAGCTTGGCTATTTATAGGATATATTAGTGGTACAATAGCAAAAGGTTTAAGAAGAGGTATTATATCAAGTGTATTAGTAGTTGTAGTAGTTTTATTAATCTGGATTATATTAAGTATAATTTCTGGGGAAGATTTAATGGCTTTATTCCAGGGAAATCAATTAACTGAAACATTAGGGGGGATATTTAGTGCCTTTTTAGGAGCCTTTACAGGAGGACTAATCGGTGGGCTAGTAAGTGGTCCATATGAAGAGTTTTATTAATCACCTTATGGTTTATCTTTTTTCTTTCTTTTAGAAATTCTAATTGGGTTATAATCCAACTTGTCTTAAAAAAATTTAATATTAGTTAATAATATAAGTTATTAATGGGGAATAAAAAAGAAGAAATTCTACTTGATCGGGAATTTGCACTTGATTTACTTAAAAGTCTAAAAATCCAACATTCAGTTAGGCGTCATTCTGAAAAAGTTGCAGATAAGGCTTTAGATATCGCAAAGAAAATAACTAAAGTTAAAGTCGATTTGAATTTAATTGAAATTGGAGCATTATTACACGATATAGGAAGAACTAATACACATGGGTTTAAACATGCTTTAATTGGAGGTAAGATATTAAGAGAGAGAGGTCTTTCAGATAAACTCGCGAAAATCTGTGAAAGGCATATTTTAGGAGGATTGGATAAAGTAGATGCTAAGAGGTTTGGATTACCTGAAAAAGATTACTTACCAATAACATTGGAAGAAAAAATTATATGTTTGGCTGATAAGCATATGGCAGGAACTAGAGAAGTTACAATAAATGAAAGGTTTAATAGATGGTTTCAGAAGCATGGTAGAAGTAAAATTTTATTAAAATCAAAAAGAAGAATAGAAGAGATTCAAAAAGAAATAGAAAGACTAATGTAATAATATTACTTATTTAAATTCCTCTTTAGTCGGTTTAAAATTCCTCCTTCTTCTAATATTTCTGTTAAAAAAGCTGGCAATTTTTCAAATTGAATCTTAAGTTTTTTACTTTTATTAAAAATTATTCCTTGATCAAGTGAAATCTCTAAATTATCTTCTTTCGAAAAATGAATATCTTCCCATTTTAATTGAATACCCGGAATACCTAAATTAATCAGATTTCTAAAATAAATTCGAGCAAAAGATTTAGCTATAATTGCTTTTACTCCTAAAATTTTAAATACATTAACAGCTTCTTCCCGAGAACTGCCTGATCCAAAATTTTCTCCTGCTACAATGATATTTCCCCTGTTAATATTTTGTACAAAGTACTGATCAATGTATTTTAGAGTACTTTTAGCCATTTCATTTGTATCTCTTAATGTTAAAACATCACTGGGGACAATATCATCAGTAGTAATATCATCTCCCAAAATATAAACAAACCCTTCAATTATATCAATCATTTATAATACCTCTCTAGGATCTGTAATTTTACCCGTTATAGCAGAAGCTGCAATAGTAGCGGGAGACGCTAAGTAGATCTGAGAACTAGGTGAACCCATTCTCCTTGGAAAATTTCGATTAGAACTACTTATACAAACTTCGTCTGGTCCTAATACACCCATATGTCCCCCAATGCAAGGACCACATGTGGAATGTCCAAATATCGCTCCAGCATTGATGAAAATTTCAATTAAACCCTCATGTAATGCTACTTTATATATTTCTTTAGAAGCAGGAATGATTATCAATCTTGTTTTAGAATTAATCTTCTTTCCTTTTAAAATTCTTGCAGCAATCCGAAAATCTTCCATTCTACCATTTGTACAACTCCCAATAAATGCTTGATCAATTTCAATTCCTTCTACTTCTTCAATGTAAGCTAGATTATCTGGTATAGATGGTTTTGCAACAACAGGGGTAATATCAGATAAATTGTAATCCAAATTTTTTTTATATACAGCATCTTTATCAGGATAGATGAACTTGTATGTTTCATTAGTTTTTTTATTTAGCCAATCGGCTACTTTCTCATCAGGTAAAAAAATACCAAATTTAGCGCCCGCCTCTACAACCATATTTGAAATTGTCATACGTCCATCAATTGATAATGATTTTGCACCATCTCCATGAAATTCTAAAGATTTATAAATAGCACCTTTGGTAGACATATCACCTATTAATTTTAGGATAAAATCTTTTGACATCACTCCTTTATTTAATTTACCAGAAAGATTTATTTTAAATGATTCTGGGACCTTAAACCATAATTTTCCAGTAGCAAAAACAACAGATACATCAGTAGCTCCGATACCTGTAGATAAGCAATTAAAGACACCATAAGTAGTTGTATGACTGTCAGAACCTACTATTAACATACCCGGTCGGGCAAATCCCATCTCTGGTAAGACTTGATGGCAAATACCTTTATCCATTCCGATGTTATGAATAAATTTGTATTTTTCTGCAAATTTTCTACAATCTTGATGCATTTCAGCTGCTGAAATTGTAGGAGCAGGCACCCAATGATCTAGAATGAAAAAGATTTTATTAGGATCCCAAACATAATCAATCCCTAATTTTTCATACTCTCTATGTATTCGTCCTCCTAATTGTTCATGGACCATTATTAAATCGATATCACAATCAATAAACTGTCCTGGAGAAATTTCTTTAAGATTTGAATGTTCCAATAGTATTTTTTCTGCCATTGTATAATTCAATTTTCATCACATACTAATTGGTGATTTTTACATAACATTTCATAATTATTATCAATCATTACTATTACTTTTCGAATGATTAGACATGCTTCTAGTAATATTTTTGGATCAACTTTATCTGGGGTATCCTCTGTAGTATGAGTATGTTTTCCAGCAGCTCTCGTAGTGATATCAACAGAATCATATCCTCTTAAATGAAAAGGAACAGAATCTGTATGGGCTCCTGTAGATAAATGAAATCCTGTTATTTTTAAATTTTCTTCTTCCGAAGCTTTTTCCAAATATTTACTGAGTAAAGGCGCTATTTTTTTACGAGGGAAAACTCCATAAGATTTTAAATATTGTAACTTATTTTTTTTATCATTAGCACATGAAATCATATCTAAATTAATATGAAATATTCTTCCTATAACAAATTGCTCTTCATGAGTATTAACAAAAATTCTTGATCCCATAGTTCCTAATTCTTCAGCAGAAAACTGGCAGAACCAAATATTGAAGTTCTTCAGAGGATGTTCTTTAAAATATTTGCTTAATTCAAATTCAATAACCATACCAGACGCATTATCTAAAGCACCGGGGGATTTATTGTGAGTGCTTAGAAACATTAAAAATATGTTTGAAATTGAAATTAAAATTGTAAATACCCAAAGACCCACTCTTACGACAAGTAAGTCTAGTTTTAAAGCCGTATAAGTACAAATAAATAAAGCTATTAGGAATCCTCCTAAAAAAATACCTCCATAGAGCCAAACACGATAGAAAATTACTCTCCAAAATGTTTTAAACGTTTGTGACTTCGAATCTAAGTGCGCGGAAATAATTATATTTCCAGCAGTTTCAGTTGGAATCCCCGTGGCGTTTACTTTTACAAATACATTAGTCGCTGAAATTGTTTTTCCATAGTATTCCCCCCAAAAACCAGAATCTTCAGGATGTTTTAATCCTCTAATAATTAATATAATTAGTATAATCCCACTACCAATGATAAATATTGTAATAAATAATTCAATATATGCAAACATCAAGATAAATAATGAAAATGTTAAGTTGATAACCATAATTAACTTAATTAAGGTTGTAGAATAAAAATCAGAGAATTCAAAGGGTTGTTTTTGTATTTGCGAATCATCAAAACCATTTTTCTTAAATGTTTCCACAGCAAGTTCTACAGCTTTTTGCTCACCCTCAGTCCCAGCTAATCTAGGAAAACTAAAAAGTTTCACTAAATCAAATAGCCGATCAGCATTAAAGGAAAAATATTCAGTAGATTTACTATTCTTCAACTTTTATCGAGAATTTTTATAGATTCAGAATAAATAATTCCAATTTCTAAAATCGCAATTATAATTTAACGCTATTTACTAAGTTTATCCAATATAATTTTTTGAATCTTTTCTTGGACAAATTCTATTATATCATCTGAACTAATAATATTGTATCCTTTTTGTTTAGCTCGAGAAAGATAAAGATCTCTCACCTTATCTAAAAAGTTAGTATCTTCAAATTTTTCTAAATCTTCATCTTCTTTTCTTGCTAATGCTATTTTTGGATCTATGTCCAAAATGATTGTAATATCAGGTACGCCTACAAATTTATTTATTTCTTTAACCCAATCAACTGAAATTTTATCAGATTGTACCGATTGATATACTATTGAAGATTCTAGATATCGATCTGAGATGACAATATATCCCTCTTCAAGTTTATTCTTTATCTCATTTTTATAATGGAGATCTCTATCAGCCGCAAATAATAAGGCATCTGTAGTAGAAGGTAAATCTTTATCTTTTAAATATTTCCTGACTAATTTCCCTATGTCGCTTTCAGACGGTTCCACCGTTAAATGAACTTTTAAACCTTTACTTTCTAAAAATCCTTTAAGGAGATGACTATGAGTGCTTGTTCCGGATCCATCAATACCTTCTAATGCAATAAAGAAAGATTTTTGCGTCAAATTAATTCAAAACAATTAGTTTTCAAAATTGAAATCATATAGATTATAAATCAATAAGGACATATTGATTTTATTTTTAATGAACTTATTTTATTAATTTTTTAACAAATTGAAATATAATATTTTATCATGTAGTATAATGAAACGGTTTTACCACAAGTATTAAAATGATTGTGTAATCTTATTTAAAATGAGAGAGTTGGAAAAAAGTCAGACATTCGCATATTGTGATCATTGTGAGAGAGAAATTGAAAATCCAAAAAGAAAAGCAATTGAAGGTATGTATCTTAATATATGGATTCTTTGCATTTTTGCATCATTAGGATTTGCTCTTATTCCTTTTTTAATTTATCGTTATATTATTTCAAAAAAGACAGTTTGCCCTTTTTGCCAAAATCAATTAGATTTTTACAATTCACGAGAAGAAATCCCTGAACCAAAAGCCCAAATTACCCGAATTCTTCAAACTATAGAACAAGAAAAAAAAGAAAAAGATGCTAACAAACTGTATTGTCAATACTGTCAACAAGAAATTAATGCACAAGACGAGATTTGTCCTAATTGTGGTGTTAATCTTAAAGAATAAAAATATATATGAATATTATCATTCATTATCTTAAATATAACAACAATATAATAATAATAAAATAAGGTTAATAAATGCCAACTGTTAATCCTACGGGCTTTTGTCCTAGGTGTAATCAAAATGTATTACTAACTCGTCAAGATATTGATACTTGTCTCGCAATAGTATTGCTGATTTTCACTGCTGGAATAGGTCTGATAATCTATTTAATTTGGTATTATTCTAAAGAAGAAAACACTTGCGTGCATTGCAAAACTAAAATCACTGTCTCTCAACCGCAGAGTCAATTTGCTTATCAATCCCAATCCCAAAATCTTCAAAGGGGATCTTATTCTGCACCAGCACCAGCACCAGTTGGGGTAACTGAGGAAATAACAGGAGATATGCCTAGTTTTTGCTCATTGTGTGGTGAAAAATTAGAAGCTGGAGTAAAATATTGTCCAAATTGTGGTAGTAAAGTCTAAAATAATAATTTTTTTTAATTATAATTACATTCTCTTTCAAATTTCTATAGTTAGTATTCTTTTTCTAATTAAAAATTGGTCTAAAGATCATTTTTGTATCTCTTTCTATATTACTTAATTAAAGAAAAGAAATAGCTTTTAAAAAGAAAAATTGGAGGTAAAAAAATGTCTATGTCTGTGATGTATTGTCCTTACTGTAAAATGAATGTTTCCACTAAAAAAGAGGATTTTAGAATCGGTTTAGCAATTCTTTTAGCTATATTTACAGGTGGCCTTGGATTATTAATTTATGTTGCGATTTATTTGGATAAACCACAAAACCGTTGTACAAATTGTAATCATGTTTGTGAACCACGTCAAATGATTATTACTCAATCAAATTCAAATTATCAATTAATTAGCACTTCTACTCAAATTGAGAATCAGAAACCTATTGTAAAAACGCAACTAGTTGAGGAACACGCAAAATTCTGTTTTAACTGCGGAGTTGAGCTGAATCAAAGAGAAAATGCTAAGTTTTGTCCCTTATGTGGAAGCAGTACTGAATAAATTCTAAATTTTTTTTATTCTTTTTATTCTTTTAAAATTTTCATAAATTCATAGAAAAATTTGTATGAATTCTCAAAGTGGTCATCCTCTTTAGAATATTCAAGTCCTTGAAGGAAAAGCTTGGAGAATTTCTTTAAATCTTTTGTTTCAATTATGTTTTTATATTCTTTAATTAAATTCTCAAATAATTCTAAGACTGTATAAAAATCTTGATTTTCTATTTGAATTTCTCCAAACATTTCCATTTCTCTTTGAATAATGCTTTCAGCGAAGATCTTTTGTAGTAGGAATGTAGTGCCAGTATATTTTGTTAATTCAGATAAAGATTCATTAGTTCTTTTTAATAAATTCAAGAAAAGGATGTTTAACATATGTGGTACCCCTAGGGTTAATGCAATACGCTTATCATGGACTTCTGGTGTAGTTTCAGTTATAACCAAACCATCTGATTTAAATAAATCCAAGAGTTCTTCCACAATTTCATTATATTGTTTTGTACCTCCAACTCTCAATACAATAAGAGTGTAGTTTTTAAAATTTTTAATACCTGGACCAAACATAGGATGAAATGATAAACAGTTTATAGGGAATTGGTTATGAACTTTATTGAATGCTCTATAAGTTTCTCGTTTTATTGAAGTTATATCAAAAATTAAAGAATCTTCTTTCATGAATGGGGCTATAGTTTCAATCATTTTAGGTGTTGAGTGTATAGGTATTGAAACCATTACAATATCAGCGTTTTCTACACTTCTTTTGAGATCTAACTCATAATTTACCCCTAAATCTTCAGCCGTAGTTCTTAATTTTTTCTCATTTCGGGCATTTATAGTGACTTCAAAACCATGTTGTTTAAAATATCTTGAAAAAACTCGACCCATTCCACCTGAGCCGCCTATTATTGTTAAATTTTTTCCTAACATTATTTTAACCCTAAATATTCAATTACTTTATTTTTCATAATTTCTGTATTTGGCTTTATATTTGTCCACCATTCAAATGCTAATGCTCCTTGGTTTACTAACATATCCAATCCGCCAAGCGTTTTGCACCCTCTTTCTTTCGCATTCTTAATTAATTTAGTTTCTAGAGGATTGTACACTACATCAAAAACTATTAATTCTTCATGTAGAAACTCTAAAGGGAAAGGAGATTCATTTATATTAGGATACATACCAATTGGAGTCGTATTGATTAAAAAATTAGCATTTTTAGCTTCCTTTTCTAAAACTTTGTGATTGAAGAGTTTTACTTTAATATTTATTCCAAAATACTTTTTCAGCTCATTTGCTAATTTTATAGCTCTTTTTTCAGTTCTATTTACTATGACTATTCTATTCACATCCTCTGCTAAAATAAATGAGAGTGCTCTTGCTGCTCCACCAGCTCCTAAAATTAAGATATTTTTATTAGAGTAATTATATTTTGCATCTAATAAAGCCTTCTTACCACCTGCTGCGTCTGTGTTCTTTGCTCTTAAAAAACCATTTTCATTTTTTATCGTATTAATTGCTCCTATTTTTTGTGCTAAAGGATCAATTTCATCTAAGTATTTCATGATTCTCTGTTTATAAGGAAGAGTAACATTTATTCCTTTAATGTTCAGAGCTTTAATGCCTTTTATAGCATCACTTAATTCTTTAGGAACAATATTAAATGAGACATATATGTAATTAAGATCTAAATCTCTTATTGCAGCATTATGCATAATCGGACTCATAGAATGCTCAATTGGATGCCCAATAACACAAAGGATCAGTGTACTACCTGTAATAGAATTTATTGCTGACATCTTTAGTAATTAACTTATTAAATTAAAAATTAATAATATGTTTTAAGATTATAAACAATTTATAATTATATAACCAATTTATTGAAAAATAGAGAAGTAAAAAAATGAAAAAAATTTCTCTTAGCCCGAAAATTGCCACTTTTCCTATGCCCGCCTCAGTTATATCGGTAGGAACTGGTGAAGAAGCAAATTTAATAACTTTAGCATATGTTGGCAAAGTGTGTTTAAACCCCCCTATTATAGCTATCTCTATACAGCCTAAACGTTATTCCTATCAATTGATTGAAAAACATGGAGAATTTGTGATTAATTATCCTACAATAGAACAATTAAGAGAAACGGATTATTGTGGTACACGTTCAGGAAGAGATGTTAATAAGTGGAATGAATTAAATCTATCAAAAGAGGAAGCTTCAATAGTAAAAGTTCCTATGATAAAGGAGTTTCCATGGAATATGGAATGTAAAGTAATAAAAAGAATTGAGCTCGGTTCACATGTATGTTATTTTGGCGAAGTAATTGCTGTACATTCTGATCCATATTACATTAGAAATGGTAATCTAGATCCTGAAAAGATAAATTCATTTGCATATTTATCTGGTTTTTATCTCGAATTAAAAAAAGATATTTTAGGTACTCATGGCTTTTCATTAGAATAGTTAGAGGATAAGTTGTTCCTAAATATTACAATTAATACAAAATTGATTTTAAAATGGATAAGGACTCTATTGCGCTTATAGGTTTTATGGCTACAGGAAAAACAACCATTGGAAAAGCAATAGTTAAACAGCTTGGAAATGATTATAAATTTATTGAAACTGACGAAATTATTGTTAAAGAAACGGGTAAATCAATTCCAAGGATTTTTGAGGAAGAAGGAGAACAAAAATTTAGAGAATATGAAAGTTATGCCTGTGAAACTGTAGCTAAATTAAATAAAACAGTTATTTCATGTGGGGGTGGAGTTGTTTTAAATAAAATTAATATTGATAATTTGAAGAAGAATTGTATTATAGTCCTTTTAAAAGCGACACCAGAAGAAATATATAAAAGAATTATGATGGATGGAAAAGAGTCTAGACCTATAATCAATAAACAAGATCCCAAATTAGAAATTGAAAAAGTATTAAATTTTCGAAATCGATATTACAAAGCAGCAGCAGAGTTTATTATTGAAACAACAAATAAGAAAATAAATGATATTGTGAGAGAGATTATAATAAAAACACAAATAAAAACCTAAATTTAAATAATAAAAATCTACTAAATATGTAAAAAACTCATTTTAGGGTTATGGGGAATATAGTGACTGAGTTTAAAAGGGTTAAATGCCCTAAGTGTGGCAACGAGAACCCACGTAAGCTTCATGAGGAGCCTGATAAAAGTAATGTACTTTATTATAGTATAAGCATTGCTATTTAAGCATGCTGCTGAAGCAGGGTACTCCGGTATATGCTAAGAATGTGAAATGCGGCGGGTGTGGTAATATTTTCAAAAAGGATTAAATCACAATTATTCTTATTCTTATTTTTTTAATTTTTAGATACTAGAATTAGTATAGAATTTCTTATAATGATAATATTATTTTATTTTGAGCTTTTAACATATCTTTCATTATAAGCTCCATAGCATCTCTAATATCTGGGTTATTTTCAGGAATACTGCGTTTTGCATTAACACTTGCCATCAATACTTCATTAAGTCCACGTAAAATCATATCTGGGCTGTACCAGGGGCGTTTCGAAGCCCACCATTGCTGACAAGAATGTATGCCTCGATCTAATAAATTTCGAGCGTTGTCGAATATTTTTTTTTTCTCATCATCCATGCTTTCTCGATATTTACCTGAAAGATGGATTAACGTAAGGGCATACATAAAAAATCTGTACTGTTCGATGTGAATTTCATTATTAGGATCGAACCAAAGAGGAAATGGCACATCTATAGCTATGTCATAAGGCATCGTAGACCAACTGGAATCTCGTGGAATTTGAGTAAAACCTTTAGGAAATTTATCAACAATTTCCGAAACAGTGCATAATTTCATGTCATTTCGATGAGGTAACGCATCAAACAATGGTATAAGAAAATTCTTTATCGCATGTTTCACGTGATGTCCGAATGTCTCACCATCCATTGCAATAATTATATACATATCCTCTGATGTATTCTTATATTTTAATCTATTAGCAAAAGCATTAACATGGTTGATTTTATCGAAGGCACAATCAATTGAAATATAATCATCTCTAAACAACACTTTTAAACCGTTTGGATGTACTGAAATATGGTTTGTAGGGAATTCTGGTAAGGTATTAGCAATGCCGCTCATAATCATCCAATCAAACCCTGCTTTTTTAACAGTTTTAAATACTTCTTCAGAAACTGCCATCTCTGGTGGAAAAAATCCACGAGGTTTATATAGCTTGCCAAAAAAATGTTGATTAGTCTCATTATTTAGTTGTATTTGACGTTTGATTTCAGGTTCGGGTATTAAAGGTAAAAGTGGGTGAAATTTACCTGAACCTGTAAATTCAATTTGACCTCGTGATGCAAGAGTTGTAAAACCTTCAATAAGATCATCATAGCCAAAATCAAAAAGTTGTTCTGTTAATGTACCGTTAATGTTTAGTGTAATTTTTGCAGTTGAATGTTCCCGTAATGCATCAATTATTGGTCTGTAAGATTCATTTGCGATTTGCTTAATTACTACAGGAATTTGAACTGGAGGTTGATAAATATGAAATAAAAAGGCAAAATAAACTGTCATGATCAATTATATATTTTTTTTTTGAATTTAATAATATTATAATATTAAAAATCCTAATTCTAAAATCTTTTCCATAGAAATATTTAAAATCTAACATCTCAACAATTGAAAGAACTCAATATCTGCAAAGAGAAAATGCTTAATTCTTGATGTAATTTTAATATCTTATTAAGACATCTTTTTTTTTGGTGTAAGTTTGTATTATAGACAGGATCAGTAAGATTCATTTTGGAAGAAATAACAAGCCATGCAATAGATTTAGAATCTGAAAATTTGAATAAAAGAGGTATTGATATAGAGACAATTAAAAGAGTTAAAAATCTATATTTAAATTCAGAATTCAAACACCGCCAATTAGTTCAAACAATTAAGTTTAGTGAGAGCCCATTTGGAATTGGAAAAAGATACTCAGTACTAAAAAGGATTAAGAATTAATTGTGTGTTTTTTTCTTTTTCGAGAAAAAAAAAATAAGCTCATAATAATAACCATTATAAAAAGATATATAAAATTCTAATCTTTAATTTTCATCAATAAGATAAAAATACTAGGGAAATAAAAAAGATGAAAAATAAGAAAATTAGGATCATACTATTTCTTTTACTATTGTGTTTTATCTTCTTATTACAACAATCTGAAATGTTTTTTTATGAAAAAGATAATAAGAACGATAATATTAACTTAAAAAATTTACCCTCTACCAGTACGACATATATCTATGAGTATAAAACATGGGGTGGATCTGATTATGATAGAGGATATGGAATTGCTTTAGATAACCTGGGAAACATATTTATCACAGGTGATACTTCTAGTTTTGGAGCAGGTTATTATAATGTATTCTTATTGAAATACGACTCGGTCGGAAATCTTCTGTGGAATACCACATGGGGGGGAGCTCCGGTTATGATCATGGAAATGGAATTGCTTTGGATAACTTGGGAAATGTATTTATCACAGGTTATACCTATAATCCTGTAGAGGGTGAATATGACGTATTATTAATAAAATACGACTCGTATGGAAATAAACTATGGAGTACCACATGGGGAGGATCTGAGGATGATTATGGTTGTGGAATAGTGGTAGATGGTTCGGGAAACGCATTTATAACAGGTTGTACATATAGTTACGGAGCAGGTAATAGGGATGTATTTTTGATAAAATATAACTCCTATGGAAATGAACTATGGAGTACTACATGGGGAGAGTCTGAGGATGATATGGGATTTGGAGTTACATTAGATGGATTAGGAAATGTATTTATCACAGGTTATACTGTTAATGATGTATTATTAATAAAATATAACTCGAATGGAAATGAACTATGGAGTACCACATGGGGAGGATCTGAGAATGATCATGGACGTGGAATTGCGGTAGATGGTTCAGGAAACGTACTTATCACAGGTGAAACTTATAGTTTTGGAGGAGTTGATGTATTCTTATTAAAATATGATTCTTATGGAAATGAACTATGGAGTACCACATGGGGAGGATCTCCTGAAGATTGGGGTTTTGGAATTGCGGTAGATGGTTCAGGAAACGCATTTATCACAGGTTATACTATTGGTGATGGTGCAATCATATTAAAATATGACTCTAATGGAAATGAACTATGGAGTATCACATGGGATTGGATTTCTCGTGGAAATGGAATAGTGGTAGATGATTCAGGAACTGTATTTATTGTAGGTGAGACTTTTAGTCTCGGAGCAGGTGCTAGTGATGTAATCTTAGTAAAATATGGAGTTGACACAGATGAGGATGGATTAATGGATAATGATGAAGTAAATACTTATGGAACTGATCCCAATGATCCTGATTCTGATGATGATGGAT
>CAYSZJ010000019.1:0-45866 GCA_964435435.1 uncultured archaeon | reverse complement strand
TTCGTGATAAACCTTTTACGAGATTTGGATTAGGAGCGGATTATTCTGGCTTATTTTTAGGTGATGTTGGAATTCATGGCATAAAGACGAAAGCTTCTTTAAATATTTATCCACTTCCAGAGTATAGAGGATATGCCACTTATGTAGTTAAAAAAACTAAAGAAATGACTCCATCAAAACGAGCATCAGATTTAATGATTAAATGGCAACATCAAAGATTACCACTACACGATTTCTTTTTTTATACTCAATCAACTGTAAATAGTTTAACATCACAAAAGGTCGCGAAGGGTTTAGTTAATAACAGAGTTAGGGGAGGTATTTTATTCTATACGACTGTTGCAGATACTCAAAAACAATTGGATTATAATGTGGAAAGAATTGAAAAACTCGCAGAGGAAGCAGAATTTGAAAAATTAGGTTCAACTGTAGAGGAAGGCAACATTGGAAAATGGTTTTATGAAGAAGATGGAAGATGGCAATGGTCTAATCATAGTTGGGCGGGACGCTATCTATTTGGTTTAGGAGGATGTGTTAAATGTCCTACTTATCAGCTACCTGAGTATCGTAAGATGTATGACGATTGGGTAAGAAGAAATTTTGCAAAAATGACTGAAATTGGAGCAGGTGGTGGTGCAGATTTCGTTGCATTTGGAGTTAATCCAACTTATATTGATGTTGCTGGTGGCGTCGGTCTCTTGAGTGATGTAAAGCATAGAGATGTCCAATATGAATTATGGAAGGATTTCTTAATTACCCAGATAAAGACTCTAGGAGGGATACACTATTGGATGGGTGAAATTATTGGGAGAAGTTTGGTTGATTCAGGAGCATTAACAGAAGAATATTATAACTTCATGATAACGATAAAGAAAGCTCTTGACCCTAACAAAATATTAAGTCCAGGTAAATTTTATTTAGGGGATAAATATTAAAAGGTGGTAAAAATGACTGAGATTAACGAACAATTAAAGAATTTAAGCGAATTTGAAGATGCAGCTAGAGCATGTGCTCAATGCGGACAATGTAGAGTGGCAAATTGGCCATCAAAAGGAATATTTTATAGTTGTCCCGTGTATAAAACAGAAATTTCACCGAAATTTGAACCATATTTTGCCCGTGGTAAGAATATTATCTTAAAAGGTCTTTTTCGTGGTGATTTAAAATTAAGTCAGGCAATAAGTGATGTAATATTTCAATGTACGCTTTGTGGACTTTGTTATGAATTTTGTTTTAACTCTCAAAATGAAAATTTTGACTTTCCTTTGCATGGAATTATGGACCATGTCAATGTATTTGAAGCCCTAAGAGCTGACTTAGTTGAGGCAGGATTTCCAATAGAATCTCAAGTTCCAATGAATAAAGCGATGGTTGAATTATTAAATCCATACGAGCGAGATAACAAAGAAAAGCTTAATTGGATCCGGGAATTAGATTTCAAAATTAAAGATGCCCATAAAGAAGATGCTGAAACACTTTATTTTGTTGGATGTACTTCAGCGTTGACACCTCAAATCCAGCGTGTTGCGATAGCCACCGCGAAAATATTCAATAAATTAGGAATTGATTTTTCAGTTTTTGGAGAACATGAAGTGTGTTGTGGAAGTGTAGCTATGCGAACCGGTGATAAAAAAGCTTTTGAAAAAGTCGCAGAAAAGAACGCAAAGTTATTTAAAGAAAGGGGAATAAAAACAGTTGTAACAAGTTGTGCTGGTTGTTATAGAACTTTTAAAAAGGATTACGAAGATAAATTAGATGGTATTGAGATTTTGCATTCATTCGAATATTTAAAAAATGTATTTGCGGAAAGAGATGTGAAGATAAAAGAATTGGATATTAAAACCACTTACCATGATCCTTGTCATATTGGGCGCCATATGGGTTTATATGAAGAACCACGAGACTTATTAAGCAAAATTTCAAACTTAACTGAGATGAAAACCAATCGTGTCGGTGCAATGTGTTGCGGAGCGGGAGGAGGTGTGAGAAAAGGATTTCCAGAACTATCACTAGAAATGGCGAAAGAAAGAGTTAAAGAGGCTGAAGAAACAGGGGCAGATTATTTGGTAAGCACATGTCCATTCTGTTGGAGGAATCTCGACGATGCAATATACTCATCTGGTTCAAATATGAAAATGGTAGATTTAGTAGAACTATTATTAGAATCTATGTCTTAAGGGCAATTTAACCTAAAAATAAGATAAGAAAACAAAAGAATTAAAAAATATTTTTTTATAATTATTCTTGAATTTCAGGTTCCTCTGCACCTTCACGGAACCAAGTTACAGGTCTAAATTCACGCGGTACCATTCCTTCTTGTTTGAATTTTGGATAACCAAGGCACATTGAAGTTATACAAATCCAAGGTTGTTTGATATCAAATTTTTTTCTGAAAGGTGGATGAAAATTAATTCCTGCAGCTATAAAACCATTCCAACAGGCTTTAATTCCTAAGGAGTTTGCTACTAAATTCATATTCTGTCCACAAATTCCGATGTTCATTTGAGGACTACTTATAGATCTTTCATCCGCAATTAATAATATCACAGCAGGGGCATGTAAACTAGGAACAGCATCTTTATTTTCAGTAATTGACCCCATACCTCCAAGAACAACTCTTGGATCGACACCAGCAACACTACGAGGTGGACCTTCGACCATTGGCACTAAATTTTTTACTGCCTTATCATCTATATATGCTCTATATATCATTGCAAGAAGATTTGATGTTACTTTATCAATTTCTTCTATTAGAGCCTTATCAGTAATGACAATAAATTTCCAGGGTTGGCAATTACCAGCACTTGGTGCAAATCTACCTGCTTCTAGAACTCTCTGAATTAATGGTTCTGGTACTGGTTTGTCTTTATAATTTCTTACACTTCGTCGAGTAATAACAGTTTTTTCTATTTCATTCCATTCTGTTGGATTTCCCTCTTCGTCCTTAGGCTCAAGGGGCATTTTTGCGGGTAACGGGTAAGGTTCAGTTTTCCAAAACCCATCATCTACATGGTAGCTATCTACGATAATAACAGCATCATTTGGGCACGCTACTTCACAGTTATAACAGCTGAAACATGCATATTTTTCTTTTAATATCGGAAATCCCTCCTCATCTTTTGTCCAGCAGCGGAATGGGCAGTTCTGCATACACAATCCACACTTATCACATTTGGATGTATCAACACTCATTACTCCCATATGAACAAGACCCTCTTCCGGTCTTAGTATATCCTTTACATCTTCCCATGGCATAATTCATTTATCCTCTTTTAATAAATTGCTCTTTGACATAATTATTAAGTTATAGAATATTAAATTACCAATATTTTAAACTATATACAATTCTTTAAAAATAAATTACAAATTGGTTTCACAAAATTATTTTGTGATTTTGAATTTTTTCTCTGTATAAATACAGAGTATTGTCTAATGAAGTTAAATTCTTAAATTTTATAAAAATGGTAAATTTATCAGCTAAAAATATCGATGATCACAGATTTAAGTAAAGCGCGTTAACTTTTGTAATGCCGGACACAAACAGGGATTTATTATATTTAAATAGAAGGAAAACCAATGTCCATTATGGAAAAATTTAATATTGATTTTGGACAACTGAAAGTTGATCAATTAGGTTTTGTCTTCAAAGACATCGAGAAACAAGCTAAGGTTATGGAAGAATTATTTGGTTTTTCTAAATTTATATTTACCCCAATAGGAGAAGCCCCCACTGAATATAAGGGCAAAAAATCGAGAACCAAAGCAAGGTTAGGATTTAGTCAGTTAGGCGACATTCAAGTTGAATTAATAGAGTGGAAAGAGGGCAATAGTCCATACAAAGATTTTTTAGATCAAGGACGAGAAGGGTTTCACCATATTGGAATTTTTATTGATGATATAGCTCCTTACCTTAGTGAATTTAAAAGAAAAGGAATAGATATTTTATTTTCAGGTGAAATAGGCAGGGGTAAATTTGCCTATATGGATACAGAACAAACATTTGGTATAATAGTAGAATTAATCCAAAGGCCCTAAAACCGGTAGCATTACTTCACTACAAAAATTTTCTGTCAATTAAGGATATATTTATCCAAATGGTTTTCAAAAATCCATCCTTATCAAAACTAGATCAAATTTTTAAGTATGTAATACATACTTACATATATGCGAACTAATATTGTAATTGATGATGAGTTAAAAGAGAAGTGGTGGGAGATCAAAAAAGAAGCAGATCATCTCAATATGAAAATTGGTGATTACATTATTTTCTGTCATGATCTTAGAAAAAAGATGGATAACAAGGATAAGATTCTGGAAATTTTAGAAACTCCATTATCAGACGGATTAAAAAACGTAGATGTAATAAAGGCAAGCAAGAGTATGTGGAAACCATGAGGGGGATTGATTCGAATATTTTAGTATATGCATTAAATAAAGATCTTCCTGAACACTTACCTTGTAAAGAACTTTTAATAAATATAGTTAATGGAAAAGAGCTCGTGAGCATTCCTTCAATTGTATTCATGGAATGTTTTCATGCCTTAATTAAAGCATTTAAATATAAAGAGGTTGAGGTTAAAAAGCGGTTAATCGCAATTATTGACTCGAAAAATATCAATGTACTAGATATTTCTACATCTTCAATATTACTTGCATTTGAGATTGCTGAAAAATACAGAACTGGAGGGAGGGATTCTTTAATTGCGGCAAGTTTACTCGAAAATAAAATTCAAGAGATTTATTCTCATGATACAGATTTTAATAAAATATTACTCATAAAACGGATAGATCCAATATAAATCCAGTCACTAGGTATAAAAATTTATACTTACACAGTTTCAAGCTTAGAACCCATAAAGAAATATCGAGTGAAAATCTCGTTGATCACAAATTTAAGAATGGGAGGATTATCGAGTTCTAGCATCTCACTTGTTTTTACTGTTTTACTTAAGGCTTGCCAAATTCCCGAATTCTCTATTTTAACTTATGAAAAAAATACAGCAAATCAACAATTTATTATATTTTATACTATTCTTAAGAAATAAAACTAATACTAGGTTTTGAAAAATTATTTCAATATCGATTGAAACACTCAGAAAGAAATTAAGAGAGAAGCATAACATTACCCCCACTTCCACTTTTGCTGATCTCGTCAAACGTAAAGCAGAAATTATCGGTGATAAAGTTTTCTTAACATTTATTAGAGATTTTGACAAGGGTATAGATGAAAAATATACATATCGAGATATGCATTTACAATCTAATCGATTTTCAAACGCTTTACTAAATTTAGGCATGAATAGAGGTGATGGTCTTTCTCTTTATCAAATTAATAGTCCTGAATTTTTATTTGTATTGTTTGGTGCGTGGAAAATAGGGAATTATGCAGTATTGGTGAACACAGGATTAAAAGGTGAAGGATTACAATATATCATCGATCATAGCGATAGCAAAATAGTTGTATTACATTGGACTCTTATAGAGAATTATTTAAATATCAAAGATCAGTTGCCAAAAATTAAGCATGTCATTGCTGACACAAATGAAGCTCCAGCTGATTTTAAATTACCTGAAGGCATTTTATCTCTTCAGAGTGTGATGAATGAAGCATCAGAAGATGACGTAAAAGTAGAAATAAGACCAGATGACATGTCAACATTAATGTACACATCTGGAACTACCGGCTTGCCAAAAGCGACAACATTTTTTCACAGAGCTATGATTGGTAATGCTCTCCTTGGCACACTTCTATATGCCCAAAGATGGGCTGCACCAGGGAACATTTTATATACCTGTTTACCTCTGTTTCATGGGAATGCACTTCAATTATGTACTATGCCTGGATATTTTGCTGAAATCCCTGTTGTACTCTCTAAAAGATTTTCTGCTTCAAGATTTTGGGACATTGTACGAAAATACGAAGTTAGAACATTTAACGTTCTAGGTTCAATGCCACAATACCTAATGAAACAACCAGAACGCCCAAATGATAAAGATCATAAAGTGATGGTAATTGGCTCTGCAGCTGCTCCAAAAGAATTGGTAAGGGATTTTGAGGAGAGATTTGGTGTAAAATTGTATGAAGGATACGGTGCAGTTGATGGTGGTAATTTCAGTTTAGGTACAGGTGGCGCTCCAGATGCTCCGGTAGGGTCGATGGGAAAACCGCCCGAAGGTGTTACTGCAGAGATTATGGACCATGATTTGAATATTTTAGGACCTAACGAGGTTGGGGAATTGGTGTTTTTAGTGAAAGAAGAAGAAAAAGCATATAGAAAGGTGTCTTATTATAAGAATCCAGAAGCATCAGTAGCGCGAATCCAGGCAGCCCCTGATGGTAGGTCGTGGTTTCTCACCGGAGATTTAGCAACTAAAGACGAGAATGACTGGTTCTTTTTTGTAGATCGAAAGAAAGATTCAATTCGACGTAGTGGAGAGAATATAGCGGCTTGGAGTATAGAGCGAGCGATTAATGGGCATGATAAAGTGTTGGAATCTGCTGCTTATGGTATTAAAGGTCATCAAGTAGGAGAGGATTATGCTGAAGATGAGGTTATGGTTGCGGTGGTATTACAACCAGGTGAAACGAAGAATCCTGAGGAATTGTTAGATTTTGTTCAAGATAAACTTGCATATTTCCAAGTACCTCGTTTCATAGATTTTGTGGATGAACTCCCGAAAAGTAAAGTCCATAGGATAATGAAGCGTTATCTCAAAGAACGAGGAGTTAGCGAAACGACTTATGATCGAGAAAAAGCTGGTTATAAGCTAGAAAGATAGTTTTTATCAACCATTTTTTTTTATGGATATCATCCTTATTAAGTCTTAAATATCTTAAATAAAACTTTTAATCTAGACATTATATACTGATTATTCCTTGGCTCCTAAATCTTTAGAATCACCCTCAAATCAACAATTTATTAAATGTTATACAATTTTAATGAAATATCAATTACTGAGGTTGAAATATGGAAGAAAATCAAATAAAAACTTTTACAGGTATACTGCAAAAGCAATTAAAAATCGATCCAACCGATACTTTTGCTGATATCGTAAAAAAAAAAGCGGAGAATGTTGGAGATAAAGTGTTTTTAACCTATATTAGAGACTTTGATAAAGGTATAGATGAAATGTATACATACCGAGACATGCATATTCAATCCAATCGTCTAGCAAACGGACTTATGGAGTTAGGAATGAAATCGGGTGATGGCATCTCACTATATCAAATAAACAGTCCTGAATTTCTATTCACTCTATTTGCTACATGGAAAATTGGGTGTTATGTAGTATTAGTAAACACAGGTTTGAAAGGCGATGGGCTACAATTCATTATAGATCATAGTGATAGTACTACATTTATAACTCATTGGTCTTTATTGGAGAATTTCCTTAATATAAAAGATCAATTACCTAAAATTAAGAATGTTATTGTAGATATGAATGAAGCACCTGAAGAATTTCAACTACCGGAAGGGGTTCTATCTCTACAAAGTATAATGGAAGCAACTGATGACGATGTTGAGGTAGAATTCAATCCAAAAAATATGGCTGTCTTAATATACACATCTGGAACAACGGGGCTTCCAAAAGCAACAACTTTTTTTTACGGAAGAATGTTAAATGCTGCTTCTCTAACTTTTACTGCGCTTATCGCGTATGGCTTAGGAAAAGCTGGCGATGTTTTCTATACATGTTTACCCTTATTCCATGGTAATGCATTACAATTAACAACTATACCCGGATACATGGCAGAATTCCCTGTAATTTTGTCGAAAAGATTCTCTGCATCAAGATTTTGGGATATAATCCGAAAATATGGAGTCACTAATTTTAACCTTCTTGGATCAATGCCACAATATCTCCTCAAACAACCAAAGCGTCCAAATGATAAAGATAACAAAGTATGGCGTGTTAATTCGGCGGCTTGCCCTAAGGAACTTGTTAGAGATTTTGAAGAAAGATTTGATGTAAAATTATATGAAGGATATGGTGCTGTAGACGGAGGGGGCTTCTCTTTAGGCACTGGAGGGGCTCCAGATGCACCTGTAGGATCGATGGGAAAACCACCTGCCAATGTTACAGCGGAAATAATGGATGATGAGGGTAATATTTTAGGTCCTGACGAACTGGGAGAATTAGTTTTCTTAGTTAAAAAAGAAGAAAAAGAACAGAGAAAAGTGAGTTATTATAAAAATCCAGAAGCGTCTGAATCACTTATCCAAAAAGCACCAGATGGAAATTTATGGTTTCACACTGGAGACATTGCCACAAAAGACGAAAATGGGTGGTTTTTTTTCGTAGATCGCAAAAAAGATTCTATTAGACGGCGTGGAGAAAATATAGCAGCTTGGAGCATAGAACGAGTAATTAACAGACATGAAAAAGTGTTAGAGTCAGCAGCATATGGTATTAAAGGACATCAAGTAGGAGAAGATTATGCTGAAGATGAAGTAATGGTCGCAGTAGTCTTGAAACCAGGTGAGACTTTGAAGTCTGAAGAATTACTTGATTTTGTCCAAGATAAACTTGCTTATTTCCAGATTCCCCGATTCATAGATTTTGTAGAAAAGCTTCCTAAAAGCGAAGTTCACAGGATAATGAAGCGTTTTCTTAAAGAACGTGGAGTAACCGAAACTACCTATGATCGTGAAAAAGCTAGCTATGAGCTAAAAAGATAAGTTTTTATTATATACTTTTTTATTATTTTTTTATTTTATTTTATATTATCATAATAAATCTATAAAAGAAGATAATATATTATTAAAAGGGTATAGAAAAATGTCCGCATTTAAGATAACAGAAACAACAACGTTTAATGATGTTGTGAAAAATAAAGCTGAAACGGTAGGAGACAAGGTTTTTTTAACTTATGTAAGAGATTTTGATAAGGGAATTGATGAAAAATATACTTATCGTGACATGCATCTATATTCAAATCGGGTAGCAAATGGATTATCAAAATTTGGGTTGAAAGTAGGTACCGGGCTCTCATTAATGGAAATTAATTCTCCTGAATTTTTATTTACTTTGTTTGCGACATGGAAGCTTGGAGGGTATGCTGTGTTAATTAATACTGCTTTAAAAGGAGTAACGTTACAGTATATTATTGATCATAGTGATTCAGAGATTTTAATGATACATTGGAGCATGATTGACGCCTATTTGGATATTAAAGATGAACTACCTAAAATTAAGCATGTTATGGTAGATATTAATGAAGCACCAGGAGACTTTAAGCTTCCAGATGGCATGGTATCACTTCAAGAAGTAATGGAATCAGCTGATGATGATATCGAAGCTGAAATTGATTTTGAAGAAAAAAGTTACCTTATGTATACTTCAGGTACCACAGGGCCACCAAAAGCTACCACTTTTTTTTATAAAAAAACTATTGCAGGTAACGCTTTACAGACAGCTTCTGGTCTAATAAGATTATTTTTGGGGGGAGAAGATGACGTTGTGTTCACATGTTTACCTTTATTTCACGGAAACGCTCTGCAAATAACAACACTTCCAGGATATTTGACAGAAACCCCTGTAGTTCTTTCTAAGAGATTTAGTGCGAGTCGACATTGGGATATATGCAGAAAATATAATGTTACATCCTTTAATCTATTAGGTGCTATGCCACAATTTATATTAAGGCAACCAGAACGTCCAAATGATGGTGAAAACAAAGTTAGATTGATTGTTTCAGCCGCGTGTCCTAAAGAATTGGTAATACCATTTGAGAAACGTTTTAATGTAGAGATTAAAGAATTTTATGGTGCAGTTGATGGAGGTGGTTATATACTTGGTCCTTTTTTCCAAAAGAATGTTCCTGTAGGTTCAATGGGTAAACCTTTAGGAGGCACTAAAGCAGGAATTATGGATGAAGAAGGAAATTTATTGGAACCTAATGAAGTAGGAGAATTAGTATTTTTAGTAAATAGAGGGGAAGTGGAAATGAGGAAAGTTACTTACTACAAGGATGAAAGTTCCACTAAAGATAAAATTCGAGAAGCAAAAGATGGAAATTTATGGTTTCATACAGGAGATTTAGCCACGATGGATCCCGATAGTTGGTTTTACTTTGTAGATAGGAAAAAGGACTCTATTAGGCGCAGGGGTGAGAATATTTCACCGTGGTCAGTCGAGCGTGTGATAAATCAGCATGAAATGGTGCTAGAATCTGCTGCTTATGCAGTCCAAACAGTAGAAGTAGCTGAAGACGAGGTAATGGTTTCAGTTGTGTTAAAGCCAGGTGAATCTATGACGCCAGAAGAATTACTTGATTATTGTCAGGGTAAAATGGCTTATTTTATGGTTCCCCGATTCATAGACTTCATTGATGCGCTTCCTAAAAGTGAAGTACACAGAACTTTAAAGCAAGTTCTTAAAGATAAAGGAGTAACGGAAACAACATACGACAGAGAAAAATTAGGGTATGAAGTAAAAAAATAACTTAAATTTTATTTTTCTTTTAATTTAACCGAATCAGTAAAATAAGAAATTCATTTTTTTTTGCATTTAATACGACTTAGGTAATAGAGTAAACTTAATCAAAAGAGTTTTATTACCTTTAGCTTTCTTCTAAACAAAAATATTTTTGGTAAAGAATTATGGAATCTTACAAATTTATTATAGTAGATCAACCCGATAAATATATAAACCGTATTACCCTAAACAGACCCGAAAAACGCAATGCTTTAAACAATCAACTAAGAGGAGAAGTTTTTAATGCACTTGAAAAAGCAGATATGAATGATGAAATTCGAGTAACGATAATTAGGGGGGCTGGCACTTGTTTCTCAGCGGGGTATGATTTGGGATCTGATCTTAGGAGAAATCGGCCCTGGTTTACTTCGCCTGAACTTGGTGTGAGAAGTTTCTCATGGGTTCGACATGTAACTGAGGGTTGGTTTAAAATGTGGGATATGGCTAAGCCAATTATAGCACAAGTTCATGGATACTGTTTAGCAGGTGCAAGTGAATTAGCATCCGGTTGCGATTTAGTGTATGTAGCTGACGATGCCCAAATTGGCTATCCTGCTGTCAGATCAATATCTCCTCCGGATCTACAATATCCTGTGTGGTTGATGGGTATGAGAGCAGCCATGGAGTATATGTTAACTGGTTCCTCTCTGAGTGGGAAAGAAGCAGCACGCGTCGGTTTCGCAAATAGATCCTTTCCTGCAGAAGAATTAGAGGAAAAAGTATTAGAGATGGCCAGAAGTGTTGCTAATATTCCTCCTGATCTACAAATACTTAATAAAAGAAGTGTTCATCAAGCTATGGAGATTATGGGTATTAGAAATGCACTCCGTGCTGGGCATCCTTTTGTATCTTTAGCACATTATACAAAATCTAATCAAGAATTTATTCAACAAATGTATTCCGGAGGGGGATTAACTAAAGCTTTTTCTGACCGGGATGGTAAATGGGGAGATTATAGAACTAAAAAATCAGAGTAATGTCATTCTGAGTTTAATTGTTTCTTATTTTTTTTTTTATTGAGATTAATACATAAAGTAAAAATTAATCAAAAAATTTGAATAATTATGACTCTACCATTAGAAAATATTACAATCTTGGATTTGTCACGAATGCTTCCTGGTCCTTATTGTACGATGATCTTATCAGATCTCGGAGCGAATGTTATTCGTATAGAGAACCCAAGCGATCCTATGAGCAATTTGCCCCCTTTTTTTCAGAAGGGTAAATATTACGAGAGCGCTTTTAATGCTGTCCTCATGAGAAATAAAAAATCAATAACGCTAAATTTGAAAACTGATGAGGCTAAAAAGATATTCTACGAATTAATTAAAAAGGCAGACGTTGTTATGGATACTTTTCGACCAAAGGTCATGGAAAAGTTAAAAATTGATTATAAAACATTATCAGCAATTAATCCTTCAATAATCTGTTGTTCTATGACAGGTTATGGGCAATATGGACCTTATGAACAAAAAGCAGGTCATGATATAAATTATATAGGAATCAGTGGAATATTAGATGCTACTCGAGAAAGAGCTGTATTTGGGAAGGAAGACCAAGAGAGACCACCTCTAGTTCCGGGACTTTCTCCCGCAGATATTGGTGGTGCATTAGTTGCGGCTATAGGTATACTCGGTGCTCTTTTTGAGAGGGAACAAAACCCTGAAAGAAGAGGTCAATTCGTGGATATATCTATGACAGATTCGGTTTTCTTTTTCCAGCCAATCGTTGCTGCAAATAAATTTGTGAGAGATTTAAGTGGAAAGAAAGGATGGGGTTCAGGTAGGGGTAGTGGATCGCCATATTATGGTGTTTATAGAACCAAAGATAATAAATATTTAGCAGTTGGAGCAATTGAGCCGAAATTTTGGCATGCTCTATGTGAAGGCTTGGGGAGAAAAGATTTGAGAGGAAAGCAATATGTTCAGGGAGAAGAAAATGAAAAGGTTATCGAAGAAGTACAAAATGAATTCCTAAAGAAGACGCAAGCAGAGTGGCTCGAAATTTTCGAAAATTACGATACTTGCGTCTCGCCTGTTAAAAATTTCTGGGAGGCATGTAATGACCCTCAAATCTTAGCTAGAAACATGATAGTGAAGATGGATCACCCTATATTAGGAGAAGTTCAAAATCTTGCTTCACCAATTAAATTATCTAGAACACCACCTAAAATTAGAAGTTTTGCGCCTAAATTTGGTCAAAATACCGAAGAAATTTTGAAAACTCTCAACTATTCTGAGGAAGACATTCAAAATCTAAGAAAAAATAAAGTTGTATAAATTTTTATTTTATTATTTTAAAGTTAAACCAAAAAAAGGTAGCAATAAAAGAAATTATTCTTTTTCACCTAAGAATTTTTCCAATTCTTCTAATCTTTTCTTTGGACCTAATTCTACATCGCGTGTTTGTAATCCTGATTTAAGTGCCTGGTTCATTCTTTTTTTAGACTCTGGTAATGCTGCCGCTATGGCAAAGAGATAAGATTCTTCAAGTAAGCTTTCTTTTCGCGTTAATTCTTCCGCTGCTACAACGCATTTCTTAATAAGAGCAATTGTCTCAGCCGGAACATAGGCAATACTATAAGCTAATTGTTCTACAAACGGACCTATTTTATCCGCAGGTAGTGCTCTATTAATCCATCCATAACGTTCTGCTGTCTCAGCCGAATAAGGCATTAGACTTAACATTGCTTCCAATGCTCGTGATCTTCCCATCAAACGTGTTAACCAATGGGTACCACCACCACCGGGGAGGATTCCTACCGCAGCTTCACTTTGGGAAAACACTGCTTTTCCTATTGCTCCAAAACGCATATCAAGAGAAAGACAGAATTCATTTCCACCACCTACTATACCTTCGATTTTTGCAATCGTAACTTTTGGTAATGTCCGAAATTCAATAAATTGCTTTTTCCAACCTTGTAATTCAGTAGGTTTTGGACCTGTTTCTTCAGGAAAGTCTGTTAATGCGGAAACATCATAATGTGATATGAAGATTTCTGGATCCGCACTTTGAAAGACGATAACTCTTACATTATCATCTGCTTTGACTTCTTCAAAAAATTTGACCATATCCTCCCAAAAAAGACTATTGATTAAGTTTACTGGAGGATTATCAATAGTAACCCATGCTACACCATTCTGAACTTTAATTTTAAATACTTTATAATCTTTATATTCCATTTTTATTCCTCAATTTGAAAATTAGTTATTTTATATATTTAGGTTACTATTTCAAATAAATTCATATTTTTCGTTCATGATGTTTATCAAACTTTCTACCAATGTATACCTTTAATGCTATCGCGAGGTTGTGTCATATAGAGCCACCATTTTTCTAACCAAGGAGAATTATTTCCCTTAGCTTGAGCAGCTTCGATTAATATTCTTCGTATGACTCTTAATTCTTGACTGATTGGATGTTCTGATTCAGAACCTTTAAAACGAAGATTATCTTCGGCAATACAATCAAGAATTTTATCAATACTTGGAACAAGTTTTTTCCCTATAGGAGTTTGAGATGCCCTATAATATAACCATTTATCATATGGATAAGGTTCACCATCAAGAACCATAGCTGCCCTTAAAGCGTGTGCTATTACTTTTGGAAAAGATAACATAACACCGATTGGATCATGTCTCTCCATAGGATTATCACAAGCGCGATGTTCACTTCGCATTTCCACATAGTGGTAAAAGAAAAATGCATCACTCACTTCTTTTCGCATAGGTTGACATGCTAACTTGATTAAATCATTCCCAATACCAGTTTTGTCGATCACAATTTCCGCATTCCTTAATTGATAGACAATATCCATATCGTATTGATCATAATGGTTTTTAAGCTGATGAAATCGCCGTGAAAAATCTTCTATTGATTCTGCATTTAAATGTCCCGGTTTGCTATTAACTTCAATTTCAAAAAAAAGGGATTCAGATACAATCTCAAGCTCAGCAAGTTCTTCTTCTGGAATGAGGAGCCAGAGATCGATATCCGAAAAGGGATCATCAAAACCTAAAGTAATAGACCCATGAAGTATTACTGATGCCTTTTCACGAAAGTTTTTAAGTATTGGGTGTTGTTCGAGAAATTCAGGAATAAATTTCTTTAATGTTCTTATCCAAAAATCCTTCCGATCTATTTTGGGTATAAATTCTGTCATAGTTCTCTTACTACGCGGTCTTCTTTGTCTTATTTTTATTTAATTAAGGAAGTAACTTATAGTTTTTAATTATTTACTAGAAATTTTGAATATAATAAAAAAAAGGATTAATTGTTAGGAAAATTCTTTAGATTAACTCTTGTATACGATGGTATTTTTTATAAGCGACTATTTTTTTTCAAGTTTTTTGGTGTATTCATCTACGACTTTGAAGATATCGAGTTCACCCTCCCTTGTTTGGCCACCAAGTTGGAGAAACATAGCCATTCGTTCCTTTGCCGAAGGTGAAACACAAGTTTGATTGAAAATATGTGTTTCTTCTATTAATCCCTCAACAATAGGTTTTTCTAAAGCTAGCAATACTGCTTTTTTTGCTAAAGCAACCAATTCTAAAGGATATGAAGCTATTTGGTATGCCAGATTATTTACAAATAAGGTTATCTCTTCTGGTGGAAGTGCACGATTAATATAACCATATTTTTCAGCTACTTCAGCAGGATAATCTGAACCACTTAGTACAACCTCCATAGCTCGAGATCGTCCTATAAGGCGTGGTAACCTCTGGGTTCCTCCACCTCCAGGGATTATACCTAAAGGAGCTTCTATCTGGCCTAAAATTGCTTTACCTATAGCACCATATCTCATGTCTAATGCTAACACAAATTCGCTCCCTCCTCCTCTTACTCGACCCTCAATTTTTGCAATTGATACTTTGGGCATAGTACGGTATGCTTCCATTATTTGATGTCCCCCATGAAGCTCAGTAGGTTTTGGAGGGGCTTCATCTGGATATTCAAGTAAAAGGCTTACATCATAATGGGCAATAAAATAATCTGGATCAGCACTATCAAAAACTATAACCTTTACATTATCATCTTTAGCCACTTCTAGTGCTAGTTTACCAAACTCACCATAAAGCTCATTATTTAATAGGTTCATAGGAGGGTTATCTATAGTTACAAATAACACCCCACGATCAACACGAATCTTCAGAAAGTTAAATCCTTCATATGACATTTTTCATATTGTCTCAATCTATTTTATTTCTCTTTTAGGAGATATACATTTATTTTTTTTCAATTAAATCCTTTAATCTTTCTTCTTGATCAAGTAAGCCTAATTCCGATTCCCGTGATTGTCCATCCATTTTTAGAAAAGCTTCCATCCTTCTTTTTGATTCAGGGAGTCTTGCTGCGATTTCATATAGGTTTGTTTCTACCGTTAAACCCTCAGCTAAGGATTTATCTTCAGCAGCAATCACACATTCTTTTATAAGTTTAATAGTTTCTGGTGGGACCATCGCTATTCTATAGGCTAAATCTTCGACAAACTTTCCAATTTCATCTGCAGGGAGGGCTCTGTTGATCCAACCATAGCGTTCAGCGATCTCTGCAGTAAAATTATCGCAACCTAGCATCGCTTCCAATGCTCTTGCTCGACCCATCTTACGTGTGAGAAGTTGGGTTCCACCTCCGCCAGGTAAAATACCAACCATAGCCTCCTTTTGCGAAAAAACTGCTTTTCCTATAGCACCAAATCGCATATCGAGAGAAAGACAGAATTCACTTCCTCCCCCTCCAACAATCCCCTCTATCTTTGCAATAGTTACTTTTAGATTTGCTCTCATTGTAATTATATGTTGTTTACTTTCTGGGAGTTCGGTTTTTTCAGGGGGACGTTCTTCCGGCATCGCTGTAATCAGAGAAACATCATAGTGAGCTATAAAAAATTCTGGATCAGCACTCTGGAAAACGATAACTCTCACGTCATCGTCATTTTGCACCTGGAAGAAAAAGCGCCCCATTTCTGCAAGAAGAGGCAGATCCATTAGGTTTATCGGAGGATTGTCAAATGTAACAAATGCCACTCCTCTATCTATTTGAATTTTTAGTTTTTTATAATTCTTATATTCCAATTTAATCACATATATGATTTTTAAAATTTAGTTTATTTCTAACTTAATTTAGACAGAATTTTATTTATAGGTTTTCGATAATAAAAAAACTAATTTGAAAAAGGAAAAAAAGAAATAAAAAAAACAAATAAATTTAGAGATCTCTTGAAAAGATATGCATTACGTTAGTAAAACCAATGCCAGGTGAACCGAGTGTGTGTTGGAGTCCAAGATCAAGATGCTTATCTGGAACCTGACGTTTTGCGACTTCCTTATCTTTTGTCATTTGCCAAAAGATTTCAGCTACTTGTCGTGTTCCAGTCGCTCCGAGTGGGTGACCAACAGATAGCAAACCACCACTAGGGTTAATAGGAAGATCACCATCTATTTCTACAACACCGTCATTTATCATGTCAGCACCTTCACCTTTTTTACAGAAACCAAAATCTTCATAATGTACAAACTCTGAAACTGAAAAACAATCGTGACACTCAACAAAACCTCTGTCATAGAAATCTTTCGGTCCAACTTTAGCCATTTTATATACTTTCTGTGCAACTAAGTAATCGGTAAGAAATCCTGGAGGGTAATAACTCCCTGTTTCCTTGAACCAAGCTCTTTCATTTGCACTTCCAAAATTACTTCCCATAGCACTCCCCTTAACCCAAATAGGAGTGTCAATGTGATGCTTTCTAACAAAATCTTCACTCATAAGTACCACGGCAGCAGCTCCATCCGTTCGGGGGCAGCATTGTGACCTGGTCAGTGGATCATTTATCATTATATCATCTAAAACCTCATCTAATGTCATGAGGTTTTGAAATTCTGCCTTGGGATTTTTTGAACCATTTCTTCTGCTTTTTACTGTAATATTTGCAAAATCCTCTACTTTTGTGCCATATATCTTCATATGGACTCGCCCCATCAAAGCAAAACCGGCAGCCATACCACCGCCACCACCTCCGCCACCACCCGCCATAGGCGAACCGTGAGTAAAAGCTTTTGCTTCAATCTGAAACCGTGTTCCTCCACCGACAACAGCCATTGACACATCTTTCATTTTCTCAATTCCCATGACCATTACACAATCGCTCATTCCTGAAGCTATATCCATATAAGCTAAACGGAAAGCATTCGAGCCGGAGCTACACGCGTTGACTACTCTAGTAATTGGAATTCCAATCATTCCACATTCATTCATGATTTCATGACCAACTCCAACTCCACCACAACTGCCATAATAACAACTTTCGATCAGTCTACGATCAATTCCCGCATTTTCAATTGCATCATTTACTGCAGGTCTTCCAATTTCTTGATATAAGAGTGCATCGAGTCTTCCAAAAGGAGACATTCCCGCACCTACTACTGCTACATTTTTCATTTTTTTAATCCTCCACTAATTTAAATATATTATACCTCTCATCAGGCTGTAACTCTACTTTTTGCCCGATTTCAAGTTCATCGATACTCTCAATATCAAATGTTCCCCCTACTCCAAGAGAATCTTTTCCATCTTCAGAAAAAAGCCGGACATTACCAAAATACCGTTGTTTATCAGTAGCCTTCCTTTTATAAGATGATGAGTAAGTTGTAATCTCACCCTTGGGTCCAAATATAACCTCTTTAAAATCAGTGCCTTGGCATCTATTACAATAAGTCCTTGGTGGATTTCTGATATTACCACAATTATTGCACTTTACGACTTTTATTTTATTTCCTATTTTTGTTGGGACTTTTGATCGTGTTATTAGACTTTCTTGAATACTTTTCATAGTAGTTACCTTTAATTTAAATCTAATTTAGTATATGTGTTGTTAATTCAAAAAATTTTCTAAAATATTTTATTTGGTAAAATCTGTAGAACTTATAAAATTTTCAATTTGCTTTTATATATTCTATTTATTTTGATATTTTGCTCTTCTTCCTTCAGCCATAGAGTTAAACCATTCTGTAAAATCTTCCGTTGAGGAAACAACCCCATATCCATATGCATCTAGTTCAAGAGCAATATCCATTGGAAGAGATGCTCCAAAGTTGACCATTTGTTTAGCGATTCCAACACCAATGGGAGCACATGTTCTTGCTATACTCTTAGCAATTCTATATACTCCTCTTTCAAACTTATCTGCTTCATATACTCCATTGATCATTCCAATTTCTAAAGCTCGTTGAGCAGGAATCAATTGACCGGTTAGTATTAATTCCATGGCTCGTCCTACTCCAACTTGTCGTACTAGTGTGTAAGTACCTGCATTACCAGGGAGCATCCCTACAGCTACTTCTGGAAATCCTAACTGAGCACCTTGCGTGGCGTATCTTAAATCACAATTTAATGCTAATTCCAAACCTGCACCAATAATTAAACCTTCAAGAGCAGCTATAACTGGTTTTGGGATGTCTCTAAAGCGTTTAAAAATGCGTGTCTCTCGAGCACAATATTTTTTAATTGCCCATGAATCAACTCTCTCTGGGGGAGGTTCACCTTCAGGTCGTCCAAAATCAGCACCACTTATAAAACAATTTTTAGAACCTCTTAATATGATTACTCGAGTGTCATCATCATAAAGGAGATCCGAAACCTTATAAAGTTCCTCTACAAGTTTAGGACCCATAGTATTAATCCTGCTATCTCCTTCAATTAGTGGAGGATGGTTTAGAATTAATGTTGTAATAAAACTTTTTTCATCTTTTAATACTTCAATATGTTCAAACTCCCACTCTTTTATATCATCATTCTTCATTATTTTTTCTACCACTTTATTTTTCGATTTTATTATAACATCTATTTGTTCAAGTAGATATTTAAAATTTTTAGAATCAATAGAAATAACAAACTAAAAAATAACTAAACAATTATACTTGATATTAAATTTACAGAAAATCTTGTATGGATATTGTTTAAGTTTAATTTAAAGTCCGAAATAAATGAAATTGATGGAGTATATCAATTTAAAATTAATTTTCCTTCCTTTGAAGGGCTCCAATTTGTAAGTATGTATTTACTGCAAGTTGGTGAGAGCTATGTTCTTATAGACGCAGGTCTGAGCTTTAGTGATTGTGAAAAAATATTTTTTTCTGGGCTTAAAAATTTAAAAATTTCAATTAATGACTTGAAATATTTAATTATCACGCATGAACATCCTGATCATATAGGAATTGCTAAAGCTATTAAACGTAAAAACCCAGATATTCAAGTAGTAACGCATGAAATTACAAATAACTTAATGAGATGGATGACAGACCCAAAAAATTTAGAAGAAGCCAAAAAATCGGCCGAAACGTCATCATTACGTTTGATGGAATATGGAGTTAGTGAAGGGCAGGGAAAGAAAGTCTTCCAATATATGACATCTTTTAGGAGTTTTACACAATATCATAAACCAGATCGTTTTTTACAAGATAATGATGAACTCTCAATAAATTCAAACAAATTGAAAATTATTTGGACTCCTGGCCATAGCATTGGCCATATTTGTGTCTTTGATGAACAAAAGCAGTATCTATTCTCAGGAGATCATATTCTTTCAAGAATTACACCTCATATTGGAGCTTTTCTTCCAAATCCCATTACTGATAGAGGAAATGATTTCACAAATATTTTAGATTTGTATTTAAAATCACTCGATAGAATTGATCGACTGAACTCAAAAATAATTTTTCCTGCTCATCAAGAAATAATCTATAATCCACATGAAAGGATTTTAGACATTAAAAAACATCATGAAAACAGATTAATCGAAATTGCTAAAACAATAGAAAAAGAGCCGAAAACTCCATTCAGAATTTCTCAACTCCATTTTGGAGAGAATTTAAGTGAAATTAATACATTCCTTGCACTAAGTGAGGTTTTAAGCCATCTAATCTATTTAGAGCATCAAAATAAAGTAAAAAGAATAGAAAAAAATAAGAAGATTTTTTTTATAAAAAGAAGTACTTCTTAATCACATTTCAAATGCCTTTAATATACCATCTAATCTTTCTTTTACCAATTCTTTAACAATTGGTTCTTTATGAGTGAAAATATAGAAATCTTCATTTTTAATTGCTTGAAACACAATATTCGCCACTTTTTCAGACGTCATTGGAGGTGACTCGTCCATGAATTGCTTAAAAAAATCCATTCGTTCTTCATCCACAGTATCAAATATTTCATTAACATTGTCTATATATTCTGATAAACGATCTATCGCAGAAATAAAAATATTTGTGCTAACAAAACCGGGGCAAAGTACAGATACCTTTATCTTGGGCCCATGTTCTTCTAACTCAAGAGCTAATCGTTCAGAAAGGTGTACAACTGCATGTTTACATACTCCGTATGTAGCACCTCCTATACCTTGAGAAATTATACCTTCTATAGATGAAGTATTAACAATATGACATTCATTGTCTTGTTTTATCATAATAGGTACAAAGGTTCGAATTCCATATATTACACCCCATAAATTTACTCCTAAAACTTTTTCCCAGTCTTTTAACTCATACTCCCAAGAAAGCCTTGGTATAGCAATACCAGCATTATTAAATAACAAATGTATTTCTCCAAAAGCATCCATAGTTTTTTTTGCTAATTGTTCTATATCACTGGCTTTTGAAACATCTGTTAGAACTTCTAGAACTTGTGTGTCCTCTCGGGATATTGTTCTTTCTGTTCTTCTTAATCGCTTTTCGTCAATATCAGAAATAACTACTTTCATCCCTTCTTTGCTACATCGATAGGCAATCGCTTGTCCAATACCGCTAGCAGCACCAGTGATAACAGCTATTTTATCTTTAAATTCTTTCATAATATTTATTCAGCTGTATAAAATAAAAAGATTATTTTTAGGTTTAATTTTGAATCAAGAAACCTAGAAATATAAATAGGTTTGAAATAAACACACTAATATCAGATAATTATCTGAAATGAAATTTGAATGGAGGTATTAAACAATAAAGGCAGCAGTTTTTTATGGCCCAAAGGACATCAGAACTGAAGAAGTGGAAAAACCTAAAATTCAAGACAATGAAATTCTTATAAAAGTCAAAGCTTGTGGGATATGTGGCTCAGATTTACACCTTTATAAATTGAATATGTTTTCTCAAATCCTTTTAAGACCTTTAGCAGAGGGTGGAATACCTGGCCATGAATTTAGCGGTGATATAGAAAAAGTAGGAAGTAAAGTCAGAGGAATAAAGGAAGGTGATAGAGTTGTAGCATTCGGTAATGGTGCTATGGCAGAATATGTTCCTGTTCCCTTTATTCAAGGTTTCAATGTAATTCAAATACCTTCAGGGATTTCCTATGAGGAAGCAGCGACACTTGAACCTTTAAGCAATTCTTATCATGCGATGATGAAAGGTAATCCTTCTAAGGGGGAGAATATTGTTATTTTTGGGGCAGGAGCAATAGGATTGGGCATTATTCAATGCTTGAAAGCACTTGAAGTAGACATAAATAAACTTATCGTAATTGATTTATCAGAATATCGTTTAAACGCTGCAAGACAATTAGGTGCTGATGAGGTTATTAATGCCAGAAAAAATGACCCACTTTTAAAAATAATGCGACTTGTTGAATCTATTCCCTTGTCATTGATGTCAAGTTTAAATATGCCTAAAGTTGATGTTATATATGACTGTGTAGGATACATAAAACCACATAAAGGGCCTATAGTCCTCCAGCAATCAATCAATATGGCAAGTGAAAATACGGGTAGGATCGTGATTCATGGTATATTTGAAGATAATATCTCTCTAGACCTTATACCAATGATTGGCAAACAAATAACTATTATGGGGTCATTTGGTACTACTCCAATGGAAGTTAAAAAATCTTTAGAATTACTTCAAACCAAAAAAGTAGATCAATCTATTATTATTACTCATGAATTCCATTTGGATAAGGCTAAGGAAGCGTTTGAAACTCAATGTAATACAAATGAATCTATTAAAGTTTTAATAAAACCTTAATTCCTTTTTTGTTAATTAATATTAGATGCTCTGGTCTTATTGTATTTTAGGTTTAAATATTACTGAAGGTTTTAATTTATCCGAACTCGTAAATCCCTCTGTATTAATGTTATAATCATATTTCTTTTTAATTTCCTCCATTCGACCGACTTCCAAAGCATAAACAGGACATGCATCAACACAAATAGCCTGTTTTCCATTTTCTAAACGGTCAATACACAAGTTACATTTTTGCATCTTGGCATTCTCTTCAACCCCAAATTGAGGTGCTTCCCAAGGGCATACCTTCAAACATTTTGAACCGCATTTAGTTTTTCCTAGACATAACTCTTGATTTACTACTACTACTACTCCATCAGATTCTCTTTTTATTATCGCGTCAACGGGACAAGCTTTTACACAGGCAGGTTCGACGCAATGAAAACATGGAGAAGGTAAAAACGCAAGGTACAAATCTGGGTATTTTCCTTTCTCTATCTCTTTTATTCTCATCCACTTAGCAGGTCCAGCCTCAATGTCATGCCAATCCTTGCAAGCAACGGCACAAGTATAACAACCAATACATCGAGTTTGGTCAATATAAAATCCATATTGAGTCATTTGATTTACGCTCCATCATGTGATTTTTCTATTTGAACTAGGCAACAGTTAGTGACTAAACCTCCTGCTGGTGATGTTTTGTCAAGTGTCAACACATTTGCACACCCTCCTCTATCAATTCCATTCTCGTCTGGGTTATACCACGCACCTTGAGGAATGTCAACTACTCCAGGCATTATTCGTTCACTTACTCTAGCGGGAATGATCATTTCGCCTCTATCATTGAATATTCGCACCAGGTCTCCTGTTTTAATTCCTCTAGATTCTGCATCACGAGTGCTAATTAAAACTTCCTGCAATACCAATTCTTGTAACCATGGTATATTATCAAATTGGGAATGTGACCTTCTTATGAAATGAGAAGTAAGGAGCTGTAATGGAAATTTTTCTGTGAGGGAATCATTAAGGCTCTCCCATGCTTCAATGTATTTCGGTATTGGTGGAATATTAGAATTATTAAGCTCAGCAATTCGCTGTGAATAAATCTCAATTTTACCTGAAGGTGTGGGAAAGCGAGCTTTTCCTTCAATCTGCTCCTTAAACGCGATGTATGGCTCAGGAACTTTAATTTTAAGTATCCCTTGACTTTTAAAGGTTTCATAATCAGGAAAATCAGGTAATACGTTCTTCATTGAATTATAACTTGTTTCATTTAGTTGATCTTCTGTCTTCTTATTAAAATTGGTGATTCCCATTTTTTCTGCTAATAACATAGCAATTTCAAGGTGGGATTTAGATTCACCAAGGGGTTCGATCATTTTTGGAGCAAATCCAAAATAGGGTCCTCCATTAAGAGTGGTTTGGATAGCATTTCTTTCAAATAAACTAGCCACAGGTAATATTATATCTGAATGCTTAGCGGTAGGAGTAAGAAAATGCTCTAAAGTCACAATGAAATCCACTGACTTAAATGCTTTAACAGTTTTGTTTACATTGCAATCTTGATTCAAATAATTACCACATGGGATGAATAATAGCTTGTAGTCAGCAGGATATCCTCCGATCTTACCCTTGAGGATAGCATCGGCAACTTGGTGGGTATTTACTCCAACTCTACCCTTTGCCATAAGGTCATTATCAGGTATTAAATGAGCTTCAAAAGGATTTCTATCCATAACAGGATTTTTTATCATTCTCATTGGGTAAGGTACACCTATACCAAATAAAAAAGGAGCATTTTGATATTTTCCTCCTGGATACGTTCTAGAAGACACTTCTCCTCCCTTTCGGCCTATATTTCCTGTCATAGCAGAAAGAGTAATAGTTGCCCTAGTGTATTGTTCACCGAACGCACTACGGGATGGAGAAATACCAGAAATTAAAGCTGCGGGTTTTGTCAATGCATATTCTCGTGCAAGTTCCACAATATCAGTAGCTTTTACGCTTGTGATTTTCTCAGCCCATTCTGGAGTTTTTGGTATCCCATCTTCTTCACCCATAACATAATCTCTGAATTTATCAAATCCAATCGTAAACTTTTCTATAAAGTTATGATCATACAAATTTTCCTTTATCATCACATAAGCCATCGCAAGTAACATCGCAGTATCAGTGGTGGGTTTTATAGGAATCCACTTATCCGCTAAAGTGGCTGCTGTCCTTGTATATTTTGGATCAACACAGACAATTTTAACACCTGCTTCTTTTGCTTGTTTTATATACCAAGTAGCCTTGGTTTCGTGTCTGGTAACAGCTGGATTACATCCCCATAAGATTATCATTTTAGAGTTTAGAAGGCCAACAGGACTATTACGCATAATTGGAATCCCAAAAGTAGCTATTTCAGCAAACATAGCTTGTTCAAAGGAAAAGAATGCCCAAGTTCCTGTAAATCCTCCAGCTAGGCTAAATAATCTATAAAATAGTGGAGCATGATGGAGGTTATTGTCATCCCCTATTGCGTTAAGAATTAGGATCGAAGCAGGTCCATACTTCTCTTTTACTTTATTTATTTCTTTAACAACTGTATCTATCGCTTCATTCCAAGAGATTCTTTCAAACTTACCAGATCCTCTCTCACCAACTCTTTTTAATGGATATCTAAGGCGATCTGGAGCATAAATTCTCTGCCTCCATGCCCTCCCACGAATGCATGCTCGATATTGAGGTTCTTCTTCATTATCTGTTTCAATTCTAATAATCTTTCCATCTTTTACATGTGCTTTAAGTATGCATGAACCTCCACAATCATTACTACAAATAGTAGGAATTATTTTTTCTTCATTCATCAAATTATTTCTTTTTTTTATAATTAATTTTTAATACAATTAAAATAAGCTAATATAAAATTATGTATCAAATGCCCTTAGAATTCCATCGAATCGTTCTTTAACCTGTCCTCTCAAGAGGTCATCTTTATGGGTAAGAATGTATAATTTTTCATCTTTCACTTCTTTTAGTATTATTTCCGCAGCTCTTTCTGGAATAATAGCCGGAGATTGCTTGAGAGCTTCCTCAAAATCAAAATCTAATTTTGCGTAAATATCCTGATTCCTGGTGTCTACAATTTGCTCTTCTTGTGGGTTTTGAAATTTATTGGGACGATGGATATCACCATATACTATTCTAGTTGAAACCCACCCTGGACAAACTACAGATACTTTAAGTTTCGCTCCTATTGCTTCTAGTTCAATACTTAATGTTTCAGATAGAGAAACGATGGCATGTTTTGATAATCCATAAATTGCTCCACCAGGACCACTTCCTTTAATTAAACCCTCTATTGATGAAACATTAACAATATGGCATTCATTGTTTTGTTTTAACATAATAGGTATGAAAATTCTTATCCCATGTATTACACTGAGAAGGTCTACTCCAAGTTGCCATTCCCAATCCTTTAAAGTATAATTCCATGTGTATTTAGTATTACCCACTGCCGCATTATTAACCAACAAATGAACTTCACCATAAGTATCGAGTGTAATATCTGCAAGTTTTTCAATATCTTCTCGTCGCGATACATCGGTCTCAACAGCTAAAACTGTTGCTCCTTCGCGTTTCATTCTTCTTTCTATACGAGGTAATCTTTTAGTGTCAATATCTGCTAATATTACTTTCATTCCCTCTTTAGCGCATAACTTCGCTAATTCCATCCCTATACCACTGGCAGCTCCAGTGATAACTGCGACTTTATCTTTAAATTCTTTCATACTTTTTACACTTCAAAAAGGTTGATAATAATCATCTATATTAATACCCGCCTTACGATAAAGATCTCTCACCCCTTTTGCGCGTTCTGCATGTATTAATTTAAGTGTATTCTCAAATTGTTCTGGTTTACCCTTTAAAGCAAGTATAGTGAAATAATCTTTATTCTCACAGATATATAATTTATCTTCTTTAATTTCTTTCACATAAGTTTTCGCAACAATATCTGGTGATACCGCAACTTTTAGAAATTGTTCTCTAAATTGCTGAGAGATTTCTTCTATTTTTTGAGCGCCAAAATCTTCAATCATTTTTTGAGGAAGTTTTACTTCAGACGATGTCCATATATTAGTCGCTATGATAGCCGGGAGAATTATAGAAACATTTATACCTAAACGGTGAAGGCTTCCAAATAATGCTTCAGACAGCCCCACAACCGCGAATTTTGATGTTATGTATGGAAGGGGTTCTGGGGATCCAAATATACCTGCTCCTGATGCTACATTTACTATATGTCCCGATCCTCTTTTCATCATTCTTGGAATGAAGATTTTCAGCGAATGGATAATGCTCCATAAGTTTACCCCAAAAACTTTTTCCCAATCTTTTAACTCAAGTTCTAGGAGGTTCCCGGCAATGGCAATTCCTGCGTTATTTACCAACAGATCAATATCTCCTAGTCTGGATTTAAAATCTTCTCCATTTTTTTCCCAATCCTCAAACTTGGAGACATCACATTTACCGGAGAATACTTTCACTCTAATTTCCTCGATTTCCTTTTTTACATTTTCTAATCCTTCCAAATTAATATCAGTTATATAAATGTTCATTCCTTCTTTTGCAAGCTCAATAGCCAAAGAGCGTCCTATACCGCTAGCGGCTCCCGTTATAAAACAATTTTTTCCTTTCAATTCTTTCATATTTTTCACTTAAATTTTTATTTCAAGTTAGGTTTGTTTGCTTTTAATTTTATTACATGTAATCTTCAACATTAATTCCATGTTTATGAAAGTGTTCCCTAAAGACTTTACCTCGGTTCGTTATCCCTTCTACTAATAAATTTTCATACTGTTGTGGATCTTTCCCTTTCATAGCCAAGAGATCGTAATAATTAGGACTATCAAAAACATATAATTGATTCTTCTGAATTCCTTCTAGATATTTTTCTACGGCATCATCAGGTGATATTGCTCCATTTGCAATTACATCCATTACTGATCTATACACTTCATCTAATTTTTTCTTGCCAAAATCTTTTAAAAGTTTTGGTGGATATTCAATTTTATCTGTATCAATAACAAGTATGTTAGTTTTTATCCATGCTGGTACAATAACAGACACATTTATGCCAAGATTTTTTAAACGAGCAAAAAAAGTTTCTGAAAGACCTACCACTCCAAATTTTGATGCGATATATGGAAGTGGTTCTGCTGAGCCTAAAACACCCGCTCCTGAGGCTACATTTACGATATGTCCTGATCCCCTTTTAACCATGCGTGGTAAAAATGCCTTCATCGAATGGATTACACTCCATAAATTTGTATCAATCACTTTCTTCCAAACCTCTAAATCGATATCGAGCATATCCCCGCCCATGGCAATTCCCGCATTATTGATGAGAAGATCAACATCTCCTAATTTATTATAAAAATCTTTAGCAGATTTTTCAAAATCTTCATATTTTGACACATCACATTTGCCAGCAAATACTTTCACTCCTTTTTTTTCTATGTCTAACTTAACCTTTTCTAAACCCTCCATATTAATATCTGTTATGAATAGATTCATACCCTGCTTTGCTAAGGCTAAAGCAAAAGAGCGTCCAATTCCGCTGGCAGCTCCAGTTATAAAACAATTTTTATCTTTAAAATCTTCCATATCTTTTCAATCCAAGAAAATTAATATTATTGGGAAAATGAATTTAAGCATAAAAAGTTTTAAAAAGATATGATTTAAAATTAGTCAAATAACATGAAAATACTTTTATATATTTAAAATGAATTCTTTATTACTGAATTAAGTAATTTAATAAATAGAATTACAGTCTAATGATGTGCTTTAAAAAAAATAATACAAAATTTAAAAATTAAGGCGTGTAATATGAAAGATTATTCAGAATGGGAACCTACGTTAGATTTTGAAAACGAATCACCATATATCGAGAATCCAAATCGTCCATGGCTAAAATATAAAGCAGATAACGTTCCTAAATCAGTAAAATTTGACCCTATACCTGTACATGAATTTATAAAACGAGGATGTAAAGATTACTTAAATAATGTCTGCGTTTATTATAAGCCAACAGATAAAAAATACACATATCGAGAACTAATTTATACTGCAGATAAAATAGCAAATGCATTACATGAAGCTGGTGTAAAAAAAGGAGATGGTGTTGGAATCATGGCAAGTAATTGTCCTGAATTCTTATTTTGTTGTTTAGGAATCATGGAGACTGGTGCTTCTGTTGTCCCTATCAATTCGCTCCTTAAAGAACCGGATGTCACTCATATCATTACAGATGCTGGAATTATTGATACCGTTTTTATCCATAAAAACCAATATAGAATAATAAAACGAGTTAGAAAAAAAGTCGAATTAAAAAATGTAATTTTACTTGCTTCTGAAGAAACAAAAGAAGGAACAATTACATTAGAGGAATTTATTAATGGTAAAGCACCAAAACCTCCTGATGTGGAAATAGATCCATTAAATGATGTTGCGGCATTACTATATACAGGGGGTACAACTGGTTTGCCAAAGGGAGTCATGTTAACGCACAATAATTTAGTTGCTGATGCGCTCTCTACAATGTATATGTTAGGAGAACCTGAAGAAGATGAGCCAAGTGCATATGGAACTGCTGTAAATTTATCAATCCTACCTTTATGCCATTCTTTTGGTTTTGAAGTTGTTATAATATATATGCATCTTGCCGCGATGTTAGTTATGTTTGCATCTTTTAATGCAGAAGAAGTTTTAGAAGCTATTGAATATTATAAAATTGCTGGTTTTATTGGTGTTCCAGTCATGTTTCAAATGGTTGTAAATTCTCCAGATTTTACAGAAAGAGATTTATCTAGCCTTGAAAGTGCAGGATCGGGTTCAGCAGCTCTTCCTCCAGAAATATCTAGCAAATGGGAAGAAGTGACTGGCATAAAGCCTAGCCAAGGTTTTGGTCTTACTGAAACCTCGCCTATAACTCATACAGCTGCCGAATGGATGCCAGAAACTATACCTGAGAGTATTGGTGTGCCAATTATAGACACTGATGCTAAAATTGTAAATCCAGATACTTTAGAGGAACTTCCAACAGGAGAAGTAGGAGAATTGCTAATTAAAGGTCCTCAAGTAATGAAAGGCTATTGGAAAAGACCAGAAGACACCGCAAAAACTATATTAGAAGGAGGATGGCTTAGAACAGGAGATTTAGCCCGAATGGATGAACGAGGATATTTTTATATTGAGGGACGCACCAAAGATATAATAAAATACAAAGGTTATAAGGTAATGCCAAGAGAAGTTGAAGAAAAATTATATGAACATCCAGCTGTCTTAGAGGCGGGTGTGGTTTCTGCTTCTGATCCAAATATTGGAGAAACTATAAAGGCATATATTGCACTTAAACCAGAATATAAAGACAAAATTACAGAACGAGATATAATTGAATGGGCAAAAGAAAGAATGGCTGGTTATAAATATCCACGTCAAGTGGAGTTCATAAATGTAATACCACGTACAGCCGTTGGTAAAATATTTCGAAGAAAATTGCGAGAAAGAGACTCTAAGGAGGATTAAAATCTATCATTAATTCTTTTTCTTTCCTTTTAATTATTCTTTTTTTAATTTTAATTCCTTTAAATCAGAATATTAAACAGTAAATAGAATGTATTATAGAAATTTAAAAATATATATTTTTGAATTCTTTATTTTTAAATGATTAGATTATGCCAGAAAAAAAAGTAAATGATATCAATATATATTATGAAATAACTGGGGAAGGCGAACCCCTACTTCTGATCCACGGTTTAGGCTCTAGTACTCGCGATTGGGAAGAACAAGTTCCAGCTTTCTCTCAAAAATATCAAGTTATTAATATTGATCTTCGAGGTCATGGTAAGACTGACAAACCTAAAGAACCTTACAGTATACCTATGTTTGCCGAAGATATTGCCGAATTGATGAAATCATTAAATATAAATCAAGCAAATGTTGTAGGCATCTCTTTAGGTGGATCAATTGCATTTCAATTTGCCATTGATTATCCAGAAATAGTAAAAAGTGTTGTGATTGTGAATACAGGAGTGGAATTCAAATTAGATTCGTTTAAAGCTAGATTCAATTTCTTTATGCGTAAATTTATTGTTTCATTAGTAGGAATGAAAAAAATGGGTGAGGTTCTTGCCCCTAGATTATTTATAAAACCAGAACAAGAAGATTTAAGGCAGAAGTTAATAGAACGATGGGCAGAGAATGATAAAAAAGCGTATCTCAATGCATTAAAATCTTTAAAGGGTTGGACTGTAAAAGATCGTATTCACACAATCAATTGTCCAACACTAGTAATTTCATCAGATGAGGATTATACACCTGTTTCAGTTAAAGAAGAATACACAGCATTAATTCCAAATAGAAAGGTCGTGGTGATTGATGATGCTAGACATGCTGTTACTATGGAAAAACCAAACGAGTTTAATAAAATTGTGATGGAATTTCTGTCAGAACATTCTTAAATATTACAAGCTTCTATTGCATTTTTGGGTATTATCTGAATTGTTGATTCAATTATTTTATATTTTTTTAACAAATAATCATTGATTTTCGATATAACTTCTTCTTGATTTGTGTCTATAATATTATCATTTAATTTTATATGTGCAGAATATACCAGCATGTCTGGTATAATTGTCCAAAGGTGTTCGTTATTAAGTTCACTAACCTCTGGAAAGTTCTTCTTTAAATCCTCACTGATAGTTTCAATATTCAAACCTTTCGGCGCCATTTCGAGTAAAATTCGAGTACTTTCTTTTAATATACCCCAAGCCCAATAAAGTATAACTGCTGAAATTCCTAGACTTACAATAGGATCAAGCAATGTAAATCCAGTAAACATTATAATAAAAGCAGCAATTACAATACCTATGGATGAGGTAGCATCAGCAATCATATGGTAAAAAACACTTTTTACATTTAGACTAGTATTTTGACTACCTTGAAGGATAATAACACTTGTAATATTTACTCCAAGCCCAATAAATGCTACTATTAGCATGTAAAAACCTATGACATCTTGGGGGTTTAAAAATCTAAGAATTGCTTCAAAAACGATTATACCAACAATAGGGATGAGAAATAAACCATTAATAAAAGCTGCTAGAACTTCTGCTCGATATAAGCCAAAAGTTTTATGATGACAAGGAGGTTTTCGTGTTATAAAATTTGCTAATAAACTTATTCCTATAGCAAAAGCATGTGTAAACATATGACCCGCATCACTGAGTAAAGCAATACTATTAGTAATAAAAGCTCCAATGATTTCCACTATCATCACTGTTAACGTGATTATTAGTGATAAAATGAGTTTTCTCCTTTCAACAGAGCGAAATTGAAATAGATGGTCGGCATAAGCGCTATTATATTTCTGATCGTCCATATATCTTCAACTTCTCCTATATTCCTAAGGATTATTTCCTTTTCCTTTATTCATCTTCTCTAAATTTTTTTTAGTAACACAATAAACAGGACCTTTTTCCATTGTTACTAAGCAAGAATTACAACTTATACATTTTGCTGGTGTGATATCACCACTTTTCCAACGATTGGGAAGATTTGGTTCATAAATTAAAGGTCTACACAATGATATAAAATCAGCCTCTCCTTCTTGAAGAATTTTTTCTGCAACTATCGGATTCCGAATTCCCCCAACGAGTATTAATAAACAATCTTTCAAAAAAGGTTTCAACTTTTTAGCAAATGGCAAGAAGTAATTCTCTTCCTCAATTTCTTTGATTATCTTGCTTGGAAGGGTATTTTTCATAAATTCCAGAGATTCTCTTCCCCCACCACTAGGTTCAATTCCATCAAATCCAATATCAGAAATGATTTTTGCGATTTCGATCCCCTCTCCCTCAGTTATTCCGTTTGGGATAAAATCTTGAGATTGGGATTTTATTATTATTGGAAATTGTTTTCCTAGCTCATCTCTGATCCCATCATGTATTTCAATTAAGATTTTTGTTCTCTTTTGAATAGATCCTCCAAACTCATCTGATCGAATATTTGTATAAGGTGAAATAAAACTATTAAGGAAATAACCATGAGCGGCATGTAATTGTACCATATCATATCCACATTCATAAGCTCTTAGTCCTGTATCTATGAATTTCTTTACAAATTCTCTTATTTCTTCAGTTTTTAATTCTCGTGGTGTAATTCCCGTCCCTTTATAAGGAATGGGTGAAGGTGCAAAATTAGGGTATTTTGGGTGATATCCTAAACGACCTAAATGATTAAGTTGTATAGCAATTTTGGTATCATTATATTCATGTATTAAGTTAACCAACTTTTTGTGCCCTGGCATGTGGGAATCATCATATAAACAAACTTGATAAGGTCCTCCTGCACCACTTGGGTCCATTGCTGCAGCCCCTGTAATGATCAAACCTGTACCTCCTTTTGCCAATTCTTCATACATTTTAAGAAGCTGCTCTCCAACATAACCATACTTTTCAGCCATGAACATAAAAGTAGCAGACCTCACAAGTCTATTTTTAATTTGAACGTTTCCAATATTCTTTGGAGTAAATAGGTTTTTTAATTCCATTTAAATCACATACGCTATTTAAGAAAATATTCTAAAAACCTACTAATATTTATTAATTTATTTGTTTTTAAGTCCAATACAAATCTTGCACATTCAATTTTCGCCAAAAGCTCCTTATCAGCCTCTTTGAACAGCATATGTGAAAACAGTATTGATTTATTCCCAAGTTTCTTTATTCTGGTCTCTACAATAATATAATCGCCGAATTTTGCTGAACCTTCATATGTGATATCGACATGCTTTACACCACAAGCAAGTCCTTCATGAATCATTTCTTCGATCCTCCTTTTATTTCTAATAGAATTCATAAAGCTCACGAATCCATCATCGAAATAGACCATGTAATTTTTAAAATGAACTACTCCCATAGCATCAGTGTCATTAAAACGAACTTTTACTTTTATCACGTCTTTATGTTCCAAGAGTTTAGCATTTAAATCTTCTTCAAAATCCATTATACTAGAAAAAGTAGGATAATTATAAAATCTCCCTAAAATAATTTATTAGGCATTTTATGTTCGTTCTTTTTGTCTCTGTCTTATTAGTTTTCTCTTAATAGTACATTTCACAGAACCTGATAGTATACTCATATAGCAGGAATTACAACTATTACAAAGAGGGGGAGAAAAATCACCACTTTTCCATTTATTTGGAAGGTCAGGTTCACATATTAAGGGTCTACTTATAGCAATGAAATCTGCTTTATTTTCTCGGAGTAATTCTTCAGCTGTAAAGAGATTTCTCACACCTCCCATAAGAATTATTTTACAATTCTTCATTATAGGTTTTAATTCATTTACGGTTGGTAAAAAGTAATTTTCATCCTCTTCAGATTTCACTATTATACTAGGATAATTTTTACCAAGAGTCATCATAGTATCTCCTGAACCTCCACTTGGCTCAATGGCAGCGTACCCTGTATCCACAAGAATTTTGGTTATTTGTTTTCCTTCTTCTAACGTTAACCCTCCTTCAACAAAATCTTGAGTCTGCAATTTCGCCATTATTGGAAAATCTTTTCCAACCGCATCAGCAATTCCATTATAAATATCAACTAGAATTTTAGTTCTATTTTGTAAATCTCCTCCAAATTCATCATTTCGTTTATTTGTATAAGGAGATAAAAAGTTACACAGCAACCACCCATGTCCAGCATTTAGTTGGATCATATCATAACCGCTTTCATAAGCCCTACGCCCAGCATTTACAAAATTCTTAATTACTTCATAAATTTCTTCATTAGTCAGCTCTCTTGGCATTTTCTTATTTACTTGAAATAAAACTGGCGAAGGAGCTACTAGGATTCTACCTTGTCGACCAGCATGACTGACTTGTGGAGCAATTTTTACTTCAGAATACTCGTGCACAGCATCAACCAATTTTTTCTGCCCTTCAATATAAGAATCATCAAATAAACAGGCTTGACCTCTACCTGCCTTTCCTACTTCATCTATAGAAACTATACCAGTTATTATTAATCCAGTTCCTCCCTCAGCTAAATCAGTATAATATTTAATTAAATGTTCGGTAACATACCCATCATCTGTAGCAGAACGAGTATAGGTTGCTGAACGGACTATCCTATTTTTTATTTCTACTTTGCCAATTTTTTCGGGACTAAATAAAGTGTCTAATACCAATTTAATCACATTTGAATAGTTATTTTTTTAAGTTATATTTTGTTTTAGATGAAATATTATTTAAAAATATCTGGTAAAATTATTGGATATAAGAAAAATAATCTAGGCTTTTTTTAACTCGTTTAATCGTTCTGAGAATATTTTTTCTGTTGCATCCATTTCTGATATTACATTCTTAAGTATAGGTATCCAGAAGAACGGAAGTGCAATCCAAGCGATTATTGCTGTCATCATTCCATATACTGAACCAAATATATCTCCCACAAATGACCCAATTAGTGGACCCAAAGATCTACCTATTATATCAAAAAAATTAGCCATTGCAAGCGTAGTCCCTCGATGTTCTGGAAGGTTTAAATCTACAACTGTGGCATACCAACTCCCGTTAACTGCTCCATTTACCAGCAACCCTAAACTCATTAGGATCACCATGATTAAAGCCCCTGGAATAGCAAATAATTCTCCTACAGACACATTATCAGGAGCTTCAAAAGGTATCATTAATGCAATAAATACAAGAGGAATAGGCACAATATTGCCCATAAGAGCTAATAAAACTCTTGCCTTTCTTTTGCCTTTTTTAAATAGATTATCCCCTATAAAGCCAAATACAACTGTCCCTATAAGAGTACTAATAAGAATAGTGGCTAAAAAAATTAATGAGACATCCTCTGGGACATTATGATAATCGCTCATATAGTAAAATATAAGGAACATAATGATCCCTGTTGGAATTGTATCTACAAAATTAATAATTAACCAGATATTAGATTTTTTTTTAAAAATTACCTTTAAATCAGATTTCTTTATTCTATATGTATAGTCTATTGCTTCTTTTTCAGCTAAAAAAGCGTAATCTATACCAATACGAGAAGGTTCGTGAAAAAATAGAATTAGAATGGTATTGACCAATCCCAAAATTCCCACTATAAAATAGGATAACCTCCAATCAATTGGTCCTACAATTGTTGCCATTATTAACCCTAATGCCATTCCTAAAAGTGAAGCAATCGAAAAAAATGAAAATCCTTTTGATCTGTCATCTTGGGATATTAAATCACCTATTAAAGAAAAGATACTAGGAGCTATTGCCCCGAAACCGATACCATTCATTGATGTAAGGAAAAAAAAAAGAAAATATCCACTTTTGTTAGGTGGAACAAAAATAATTAGAGTTGAGAATATTGAATAAAATAAGCTCCCAATGAGAACTATCCATTTTCTCGTAATTTTATCAGTTAAATAACCAAAAAAGACTATTGAGACACCAGATAGAATAGTAAAAGTAGATGTTAAAATCCCTAGTGGAGCAGTTCTTCCTCCAAAACCGAAATAATATGAAATAATCTGGAGATTTGGAGAAATCATGTTTTGCACTGAAGAAATTAATGAAAGAATTACAATAAATAATACAATAGATAAAAGAGACGAGTGATTAGGTTTATTTTCCATAATACTAATTAAATAAAAATCTTTAAAAACTTAAGTATGTAAACCTATTTGAAAAATTCTCAAAATAATTCGAATTTATAAATTTAAATCTTCCAATTTCCCTGCTCATAAATAATTTTTCCATCTGTAATAATTTTAGAGCCTGGTGTTTTCATATCCTTTAAAATATCCCAGTGTATTGCGCTTTCATTTTTTGAGCCAGTGAACTTAATTCCATCCCCAAGCGCACAGTGCATTGTACCACCTATCTTTTCATCAAATAACATATTCTTTGTAAATTTGGAAATTCCATAATTAGTTCCAATCGCAAATTCTCCTAATCTATCTGCATTTTCGATTTTCAATATTTCTTGAAGGAGTTCTTCCCCTTTATCTGCTGTTGCGTTAACCACTTTTCCATTCATAAATTCTAAATAAATATTTTCAATTTCCCTACCTAAATAAATCCCGGGATACGTAAATCTAATATGGCCATTTACAGAATCTTCAATTGGACCTGTATAAACTTCGCCATCAGGTAAATTATCATGTCCACAATTATTGATCCATTTTCTTCCCTTTATAGACAATTCCAAATCAGTATCTTCTCCTAGCACCCGTATTCTATTAACATTATTCAAATAATCAACAATTTTCTGTTGTTTTTTTTCCATATTTATCCATTCTTGAACAGGGTCTTCTTTATCTAAAAATAATGATTTTTTTACAAAATCGGTGTAAGAAAATAAATCCATATTTGCTTCTTGAGCATAAGAATGACATGGAAATGGAATCCCCACCCATCTTACTTCTCCTTTATCCTCTCTATCGTAAAACATTTTCCATAGCTTTTTTTGCTCTTCTGAACCATAAAATTTCGTCATTACTTTCGGATCAATTAAACTTAATTTTTTTGTATTATAATCAGCAGCAATTATAATGACACAATCGAATTCATTATATATTAGCTTAATTGCATTATCTAAATATTCTAATTGTTCTTCTGAAGCAAATTTAAAAAACAATTCTGTTATTCCTTCAATTCTGGGCATTAAAAGTGCATTGCCCCCATTATTTAAAATTTCAACATATAAAGCACGAAAAAGCTCCGCTGCTAATGTGGGACCACTAATAAACACTCTTTCTCCCTTTTTAACTTTAACCGAATAATTTACCACTAACTTAGCGAGCTTTTCATAAAACGGATTAATCATATTTTTATTAAATTATCCTTTTTAATTTGATTCTAGTTTTTATTCTAATATATGATTATAAATAACACATTACAAAAATACAGAGTTATTATCACCATTATAAGAAAATAGAATTAATCTTTAAAATTAAAATTTAGATTTTTCTAAATCTTAAATAGAATGCATCTTTTTCTTCTTTACTTTCTAATAGTTCAAAACCTATGCTCTTACTTAAACTGAAAAAATAGTTCACACCTTGTTCTTTGTCCCATGACACTCCATAACCCGCATCAATTATTTTATCAGAAATTTTGATTTTAAGTTCAATAAAAAAGATATCTCTTTTATCATCTCCTCTATTTGGGATTATAGCATCCCATAATACAAATTCTCCGTTCCTTGTTAAAACTCTATGAATTTCTTTAAAAATTACCTCATGATCTTCTGCAGGAATATACATGAAAGTGTAAAATGCTGTTGTGGTGTCGAATGTATTATCTAAAAACTTGAGATCCTTCGCATCCATGATTATTTTTAAATCATTAATACTAGGAGCTTCTTCGAGCTCACCTTTATTAGGATCTATGGCAACAACCTGTTCCCCTTTAAATTGGCCTATTACTCCTTGTCCACCACCACCAATATCTAAAATTCTTCCTTCAAGCTTGATATCTGACAAATCAATTTTATAGGGACCAACCGTATAAGCTCGTACTTTCAATAAAACTTCATGGGCAAACTCATTAATAGCATTTTCATCTGCGTACCATTTATTTTCAATTTTTTTTCCATTGATTTTCCCTTTTTCAAAATAATCTCTAATTTCTTCTTGTTTTATCTTATTATGAAACATTTCACAGATCTCGGCAATATCAAAATATTTAACATTATTGATTTCTCTCATCATACTTTTATTTAACTGTCTAAGTTATAAAAATCTTTTACAAGTGAATATATCTCAAATATACTTATAGAAAAAATGATTGCTTAAAGCATATATGGACTTAAATGATATAGTTTTAAATGAAAAAACAAAATATAAATTGATTAGAAATTATAATTTATGATTTAAGTTTATCAAGAATTTGTTTCAATGTCTCATAATTCATTACACCAACAAATTTTCGCAATAGTTGATTACTTTTAAGAAAAACGGTTGTTGGGATTGAAGTAATTCCATAAGATTGAGCAATTATCGGATTTTCATCAACATTTACTTTTGTAAAGATGAAATCTCTATAATATTCTTGTTGAAGTTTCTCAAAAATCGGGGCGAACATTGTACAAGGAGCACACCATACCGCCCAAAAATCAATAATTATAATCTTATCTGGAAAATCTTTAGATAATTTTTGTAACTCATCATAATTATGGAGATTTACTATCTCCTTAGGTATTGATTGAAGTTTCATTAGCATTTCTGCTTTTCGCCGTCTTATTTTTTCTAGCTCGTTGTCTGACATCTTAATTTTAAAATCGAATTAGTCTTTTCTTATATTGAACATATTAAAATTGTTATTTAAACATCTTTGTTATTAAGTAAATTCCACGATAATAGAACGAATTTGTAAAATAAAATACATCATAAATTATTAAAATTGTGAAAATTGCTAGAGAGTGATAATTTAAAGAGAAATATTTGATAATTTAAAAAATGATTATCTTTATTGATCATAATCAAATATTTTAAATCTTTAAACGACACATAGGAGAAATGAGATAATTTTGAACATTCAAGTAATTGGTAAGAATAATATAGATTTTATTAGTTATATTTGCCTTGATCCCAGTGTAGATAAAGAAACTCGAACTCTTATGGAAAATGGTATGTCTAATCGAATTAAATGGATTAAAAAAATGATGTCACAAGGACTTGAAATCTTAGTAGCACATGAAAAACCTCGGAAAGATGTCATTCATTATAAGTGGGTTGGAAAAATGCTACATTCAGATTTAGCAGTTCAGAATCAAGTTCCAATGGGATTACTTGAATATGTACCGATCGAGCAAGCACTTGAACCTGTGAAAGGAAAAAATTCTCTTTTCATTAATTGCATTTGGATTTTACCACCTTTTTGGAATACAGGTACAGCTAAATCCTTAATGAATGTTCTTATTCAAAAGGCTAACCAAACTGGTGGTGCGAGTATTATTGCATATGAGGGTGATAAATGGTTTGGAACATCTATTAAATATTTACCATCTAAATTTTTTAAAAAATTTGGGTTTCAAGAAGTAGATAAGGACGGTAGTCGTATGCTTCTTTTCCTAGACTTAGGCTCAAATTCCCCTCCTGAATTTATTATACCAGAAACACCACCATTTATTGAGAAGGATAAAATAACTTTAGATATATTTTTTAATAGTCAATGTCCATGGTCTAGATATATGATTAACACAATCAAAGAAGGGATCAAAAATTACCCTAAAGTGGAGATTAATATTATTAACACAGATAATAGAGATATAATTAAAAAAACGGGAATATCTAGAGGAATAAAAATAAATGGAAAGCCTGTTATTAAAAGAATGGCATCTTGGGAAGAAATTGAAATTCAGATTAATAAGATCCAAAAAGAAATTAAATAAAATGTGGTTTTTATAGAAACCTAATATGTTTTCTAAAAATTACATTTATGTTAAGAATGAATAAAAAAATAGCAGCTCTTACTTATACTTTTCATTAAAAATACTTAAAAGAGTAAATTTCTTTAATTAAACTTATAAGAGTATTGAAGTATTAATCTCAATGAAAATTCACTCTCTATTTATTTTAAAGAAAACTGGAGTTTGCTTATATAGTCGCAATTTTACAGCTGAATTCGAGAATTTAGAAGTAAATTTAGTTACACCTTTCTTTTCAGCAATTTTTTCTTTTTCTGAAAAAGTAATCTCAAGAAAAACGCCAGAAGTTCTTGAGATGAGTGAATTCAGATTTGTATTCAAAACGCAAGAAGACTTCATTTTTAGTATTTTATCAGATTCTAGTGCAAGTCTTTTATTCGTTACTACTCGTTTATCAAGGATTATGGACGAATTCTTTTATAAATTTCAAGATACGAGTAAAATTAAGGATTATGAACAAATTGAAGATCCCGAGTTTGATGAGTTAGTTGATTCGATAATTACGGGTGAAGAAGAGATAGATATGAGTAAAACTTTTTACAAGAAAGCAATCAATATTTTTAAAGACTCGATATTTGAAGATGAGATAGTTGGGGCTGCTCTTTTAACAACAAAAGGTAATATCATTTATACTTCTCTTCCGAATGAGATTTTGGTAAATTCACTAAAAGAATTAGAAATTAGATTTATGGTTGGCGCCTTAAATCTTCCAGAAATGTTTTATGGTCTAGAAAATGGTCAGAAAGTTTTTTCTAAAATCGTTGATATTCCCTGGAAACTTGATCCTCTTTTAATAGTTATACTTTACGACAATATAGTGCCTTTAGGAATGGCGGAATTAAATTTGGGAAAAATAGCGGATAGAATTATTAATATAATCTAATCTTGATACAATTTTTATTTCAGAAAAATAGAAAAAATTAAAGAAAAAATAGATTTAATGATTAAAAATATCTAAAATAGATGCATACCAATCCTAATAGAAACGCTACAACCACCCAGAAATATCTTAGATGTTTCGCATAATTTCGATGTCTACGTCCAGATTCTGTTTCAATTGTATCCACTTGAATGTAAGGGATTGGACCCCTTCTATACCATCCTTTTATCCTAACTCTTTGGCCAATTAGTCTTTTAACAGTTCTAAGGGAGAAGATAAGGTCTACAATACCAATTCCAAATCTGTAATCAACATACATCAAGCCCGTATTATCCTGAAAATACATATCTTCACTAAAATAATATCCAGGGACTCCTCTTCCTATAATTTTGCCTTCTACAATTGCTGGAACAGGTCTTACTGGACTTACTTTAACATTTGTTACTAAACTTAATACGTTATTTGCTTCAAACCCACTTTTGTACATGTACTTTATCTTGATAATTGATGCAAAGCCGATTATATAAAACCCAATAGCCCACATGAGTAAAAGATTTGAAGCGTTCAAGAATGGAATCGAAATAAAGCCAACAAGGCTAAATATCCACACAATTGATAATCCAATTAACCCAAGGAAAACTAATGTTGGTAATGATTTGATGAAAATATCCCATATAAATTGATCTAATAAAGTTTTTCCCGCTTGAGCTTCTTTCAATTCTCTAGCATAGGAAAAATCAATTTCTGGTTTCACACCATACATTTCACATTGAGCATTCAAACGCATAATTCTTTTAGCCGGTAATGGATGTGTTGAAAAAATCTGATAATATCTAGCCCAAGGATTGAATAAATCCCATGCTGCTGCTGCCTGAATTGCTTCCATAGATAAGAGTCCTGTAGAACTTACACTTATAACACCTAATCCTCTTGCCGCTTTTGGGTCAAAAATTCCTAATCCTCTCAGTCCTCGTACTCTTGACTTATTTCTCTCTTCTATCTTACCATCAACTAATAGACCATATGCAATTTTGACAAGTCCCGTTGACAATGCATTTGGATCTTCCAAAACTTCTGCACTGTGTTCATCTGCGTAGTATTCCCTAATTCTACTAACTATCAATGATATTAGATATCCTATATAATAACTAAGATATGATAATACTGCAATTGCGATTAATGCAAGTCTAATAAGCCCTGCTTCATCACGATCACTTGAACTTCGTCTTCCTCCAGCAAACCAACTAGCATAGAATGCCCATCTAGCGACTGTCAATAAAACTAAGGGAATGGCAAATACAATTGTCATTAAAATAAAATCCGAATGAACTACATGTCCTAATTCATGTGAAAATACAGCATTTTGTTCTTTCTTATTTAAGTATTTTAATATTCCATCAGTTATAACAACTCTTGCCGAGTTTTTAGACCATCCATAAGTAAATGCATTAGGATTGAGATCATGAATGATCCCGAGTCGTGGTCTTTTTATACCATGATATTGAACTACTTTATCAAGAGAATCCGCCATATGAGGATATTGCATTGCAAAAGCCTCATAAGGAATCCAATCTATTCTGTATAGCCAACCAACTATTAACGGGGATATTCCATATTGAAATAAAACCATTAATACAGTAAATCCGATCATTAGTAATAAACCCCATATCGAAGAAGGAAGGAACCACACTCCTATTACAAATACAACAGCATAAAGAAGAGCAAATAAGGCAGTTATAGCAAGTCCCGATGCTAATCTTAATCCTATAATTTATCACCTTTTAATTAGATTTTTTTCAAGAAAAAAGAATTCGAAAAATTTTTTCTTGTCATGAGAAATCTGAGTTATTATTCTAAAAAAACTTTTGGTATATAAACATAAGAAATCCAAATAATTCGTTTATATTGTAAAAAATCGATTCTAAAACTTAAAAACAATAAAAGCATTATTAAACTTAATTTCTTCTGATTAGAAAATAGTGTTTTCCCATGTATGATGTTATTATTATTGGTGCGGGAATAGCGGGTGCTTCATTTGCGTCTAAAATTTCAAAATATGTCAACACACTTTTGATTGAAGCTCAAGATTATGAAAAAGAAATTCCTTCAAGGACAAATATTTTTCCTGAACATAATAGACCGTTTATAAAAGAAGAGATTGATTGGGAAAATAAAACTATTTTTCCATGTCCTCATACCAAATCAAACTATATGAGTGATGAAGTAAATGGTGTCATAGATTCCACAGAATTCGGAATTCCCTTAGGAAATATCTGTTATACTGAAAATCTTATAGGGGATTTAATCAGTTTAATAAAACATCAAGGAGGGAATTTTAAATCCAACGAAAGAATATCAAAAATTAATAGATACAGTGATTACATAGAATTAATCAATAATAAAGGTGAGTCTTATTCAACAAAATTGTTAGCTTTAGCAACTGGCTCACGGGGTTTTGAATTGCAACGATCTTTAGGATTTGAGATTCCTGATCATTACACTGGAACCTATCTCCATTTATATGGAGATGAAGATAAGATTAACGAGAATTTAGAGTATAATTATACTTTTCATATAAATCCAAAAATTTCAAGGAATGGGCCTTTTTTCTTTAATAAGGGAAAAGAACGAGTTTCTACGGGATATTTAGGCGGTAAAAATGAATCTAAGGAAGAAATTGTGTCTAAACTCGAAAGAATTTTAAAAAATTACAAACCAATCCAGCCTTTCATTGATGGATTGAAATATAATTTATCAACAGCAGTTGTAGGAGATATATCAAAACACCCTATCAAAAAATTTTCACAAGATCGTGTTTTGGTATTAGGGGAAGCCGCAGGGATAGTAACTGCTTTTTTTTACGAAGGACTATTATCCGGAGTCGTATGTGCTGATGTGGCGTCTAACACATTAAAACCGTTATTTGAAAAAGGTAGCAGTTTTAGCCGATTAGATCTCAGTAAATATGATCAAGAAGTTAAGCGTATCTTAATGACTTATTTTAAGAATGGAAATGCTCTTGAGTATTTGATCTACAATGAAAGTTCCTATGTAAAGACTTTATGGCGCTTATATACTGAATTGCTTAATGAAAATAGATTAGCTAGGAAATACATTTATGAAGCATATATAAACCATGATTTAGCAAACCATAACACACGTAATGATCGATTTGTCGGAGAAAAATGGTTTACCAAACTTCCCACTCTTTCAAAAATAGCTTTAAGTCCAAAATTCTTTAAAGCAATGCTATTATAAATACTTCTAAAAATAGAAATTAATTTTTCCTTAACCTCTATTTTTTATAGTTCTTGATATTTGAATCTATAAGTTTTATCCAATCTTTTTTTTTCTTCAACTTTTCTTACTAAAATGAACGCTATTCTGCCAATTTGTGCTTTCAAAGATAATTTTGCCCCGTATTTTTTATATATGATTTTAATTAACAGAGTTAATAAAATAAATGTTCCTGCTACGGCGATCCAGAAGTTAAGTGCATTTAATCGATCTAAAAAAATAAAATATATGAGATTATGCGAAAAATAGATGGTGAAGGAATAAAAAGAGTAAAAAAAGAAAAATCTATAGCTTTTTTTTACTTTTATGACTTCGAATTCTTCAATGATTAATAATACTGAAAATGATGTTAACAATACTCCTATAGAATAAACTGTCGATGGAAAAGTCGCATGTGTGAAAAATCTAGGAAAAAGAAATAAAAACGAAATTAATATTAGAATTGGTCCTATTATTAATGAAGGAAGCAAAAATTTATTCCTTAATGCCAATCTTCTTTCTTTTTGATCATCTTTTAGATATATTTCAAACAAGACATCTCCTACAACTGTTCCTATTAAGAAAAAACTGAAATAATATAAAATGGGATGTAAACCCATGGAATTGTATAAAACATGAAATAATACTCCATAAATGTGAACCTGTCCTTGATAAGGCAAAAGAATTGAAAGAACATAATAATGGGCAATCCAAATAATCACGGCTAAAAACATTCGAAACGATTTTGAAGTTTTTAATAATGAAAATGCTAATAATAGTGAAATAGCTATTGTAAGTGGTATATACCATTTCCAAATATTTAAAGGATTCAATGTTCCTACTGCTGTAGCACTAGTATATATTAGAGCTACAATTAATAAAAGTAAAGCTCGAAATAAATACTCATTATTTACTTGATCTATACTACTATTATCTGAAGCTTCAGCTTTAATAAGTCTACTCCTGAAAAACATTATCGTACTTATTCCTGAAACAAATAAGAATCCAGTACCTACTATATCACCGAAAATTGAATGAAGTCCTGAAGTTAACCAACGATCCTCAGGTCTGATCCACCACGAAAGCATATGCCCAAGAACCATCATAAATATGCACCATCCGCGAAAAGTATCCATACTTTTAATTCTCTTCATTTATAATCCTTAGATTCCGTATAAACCAATTAAATTGTAATAAAAGTTATAAGTAGAAATATATTGATTTCTTTCTTTATTACTTTTTTGGAATGTCACAATCTAGAAATACAAAGAAAATTACATAAAAAGGTAAGAAAATAAATTTATGAAGTATATATCACCCATAACCTTTCAAAACATAATAGGAGTCATAACAGATATGTTGGAGAAAAATGGGGGGAAAACTTCCTATTCTTTCAAAAATAACTTTAAACCTAAAATTCTTTAAAGCAATGCTTTTATGAGATTAAAGAATAAGAAAACAAAAAAATTTTAACTAAAAATAATAAAATTTATTCGTAAGTTAGTAATGGACATAAAACTTTTCCATTAACTTTAAAATCTTTAATATCCTCTTTAGAAATCATCTTTTCCTTCAAACTACAAGTAGAACAATTCCACTCATAATTCTTTCGATCGTTACTTTCTATGGTGATTCCGCTATCAAAGTTGTGTTTAACGCCACAAGGAAATTTGTTCAACTTTTAATTTTTATATAAGATATACAGACTAAATGTTCTTTTTTTTGTATAATTAAATAATAACTTCTTCCTCTAAATAC
>CAYSZJ010000018.1:0-48231 GCA_964435435.1 uncultured archaeon | reverse complement strand
TTTTATTAATTAAGAAAAAATCATTTATATATACACAAGATTTAGGAATTAATCACTTGAGATAAAAAAAAGAAAAAAAAGATATTAAAATTTACTCATGCAATCGTAATTTCCTTACATAAATAAACATCTTGGACAGCATTTAAAATTTCAATTCCTTCGGGAGTAGGTTTTTTAAATGCCTTTCTTCCTAAAATTAAACCCATTCCGCCTGAACGCTTATTAATAACTGCTGCTTTGACCGCATCCTGCAGGTCATTCCCACCAGATTCCCCTCCAGAATTAATAAGTCCTATTCTTCCCATATAGCAGTTTGCAACTTGATATCTATTCCAATCAATTTCATTATCTGGAGCCAATTTGTCATAGACTAATTTATCCGTCTTACCAAAGTTTAAATCAAGAAATCCTCTATTTAAAGTGGCAATTTTTTGTTTAATTATATCCGCTTCAATAGTTACTCCCAGGTGGTTTGCTTGGCTTTCTAGATCACAAGCTGTATGATAATCTTTTCCTTCTTTAATAAATTCTTTCTGATTCCTTAAATAACACCAAAGAACGCAAACTAGGCCTAACTCGTGAGCATATCTAAAGGATTCACTTATTTCTTGAATTTGACGTCTAGATTCTTTAGACCCAAAATATATGGTTGCGCCTACCCCAGCAGCACCCATTGACCATGCTTGGTCTACATTCGCAAATAAAGTTTGATCTGAAAGAGCTGGTTTAGTGAGTAATTCATTATGATTTATTTTTACTATAAATGGTATTTTTCTCGCATATCTCCGTGAAATAGAGCCTAACACTCCTAATGTAGACACAAATGCATTACACCCTCCATCAATAGCTAATTTAACAATATTTTCAGGATCAAAATATAACGGGTTTACAGCAAAACTAGCGGATGCAGTATGTTCAATACCTTGATCTACAGGCAATACTGAAAGGTAGCCCGTTCCTGCTAATCGACCTCGTTGATTAAATAATCTATTCATGTTGTTTAGAACTAAATTATTCCGATCGCTATGTTCCATAACTCGTTCAATGAAATCTGGGCCTGGAATATGTATCATCTTATTTGGAATTCCTGTGCATGTATGATTTAAAAGACTATCAGCTTCGGATCCAAGTAAATTTTTAATGTCATCAAAATTCATTTTATAACTCATCAGATTATATTAATTTTATATTTAGATTAATGAAAAAATAAGAGCCTTAAAATAATATATTTTTCTTTTATAGGACTCACCTATAAATTCTGAGGATATCAGAATAAAATATATTTTTTATTGGGTATGATTAACATTAAAAAATTCTTTTAAAAGTTCAGAAAGAAGATGATAATTACTAGAATTCACATCAGTATTACTACTTTCTAATTTTAATGAAATTCTTTTTTTCTCTTTACCTGAAGTCTCTAGTTTGATTATTAATTTTTTAGTTCCATATTTGTTATTTCTTTCGTGGGCAGATTTATTACTCCATAAATTTTCAATTTTATTTGCTACTTTTTCTTTATTACTCACCAATTTTATCCTTTCATCATTTAAAGGGCTAGGTATTTCTGTTTTCGTTTTTATAGATTTTTCCATTATTTCTCCTCTTAAAATAAAATCCTAATTATAAGGTTGCTCATAAAAAGATTGGAACTAATATATAAAAACTACTTGCACTTTTAAGATAAAATTTTTTTTTTAAGAAGATTTTACATAACTATGCCTGATGAATTCGATTTTAAAAATTATAAAACTATGGAAGAGTTTGGAAAAACAATAGAAGGAACAAAATATTTGCATACTTTATATTTAAAGGCAGTAAATCATCCTATTAGGCGAGAAATATTAACGTATGTTAATGATGCTCAAAGAATTTCCAGAGACAAATTATTAAAGTCTTTATTAGATAACAAGATAATAAACGATGAGCACACATTTAATTACAATATGGACTACCTAATCAAAGCTTTTTGTATTGAAAAAATCGAAGAAGAAAATAATATCTATTACGAGATCACTCAAAGTGGACAAGTAGTTGATTATTTAAAATAATTAGATATTCTTATTATTCGGATATTATTTTTTTGTAGCAATCACAACAGGGAACTCCTAAATTGAGATTAAACTTCTTTAATTTCTTGTTTTTATACTTCATTAATCGTATTAATTCTTGTTTAAGAGCTTGTTTCTCTTCATCAAAAAAGAGTTGCTTTAAATTAAAATAATGATTTTGATTTCCACATATTGGACATAAGCGATAGAACTTAACAAATTCAAAAAAAGTTTTCTTTTCTGCTTTTGTTAATGATTCTATTTTTAAATCTGGATTGTTTGCTATAATATTCCTCAGATTATTTAATTCAATTAACATTTCATCTCTGAGGTAACTTGTATTGGATCTATTTCCTACAAATCCTTCATTTAATAGAATATCTTTAGTATTGAATTTATCAAGATATTCAGCAGCCTCATTGAAGAATTTTAAACTTTTTATTTTTCTTCTATTGTTCATTATTTAATTTGGATTTTTTTATTCCAAAATTATAAACTCTTCACAAGATAATTAGATAAGTCTTCTAAAAAATTTTATAAGAAGAATTTTATTGTCTTTTCATTACTATTAAATAAATCATTTTTATTTTCGCCAGTTAGCCTGCGAAAGTTAATAATTTTTGAAGGTGCAAAATATTCAAAATCAAACTCAACATCATCACCAATATCTCTTCCTGGTATTGGCATTAATCTCGCAGTTAACGGTTTATTTAATGTGACAGAAAGTGTGCATACGTCGAGTAATATATAAAACAATTCTTGTTCAGTTATATCACCTGGTAATGGAACAACATCAAGACCAGTACCAGACATTGTAGAATATAATAGAAGTGAATCTAAATTGAATTTATTTTCAGCCAATCTTTTAGATAAAATGAAGTCTTCTAACACAGGCTGCATAAAACCAGAAAACCCTATCACTTTTTCTTTATCAACGGGTATAGAGTTTTTTATTAACGCAACTCCAGTAAGTGTACCAATAGCTCCAAAATACTCAAAACCTAATTTTTCTATGGCAGTACCAATACTTTTTTCTATTTCCGGAAAGGGTGCAGGAGAAAGATCTATTCCTTTAAATTCTATATCGAAATTTCGTCCAATTTTCTCGGAAATTTTTGTTATATCATCATAGATTTTATTAAACTTTGCTAATAAATTAAATTGAGCGTCCCTTAAACTATTTGAGTTTTCTATAGCATCTATTACCTCGTCTGCCATTTCTAAAGCAAGAGAAAATGCGGGTTTGTCTGAAAAATGATATGCTGCAGGGAAGAATGGATAATTTGGGCCCACATTGGCAGATACACAAAAATTTAAATTTTTAAATGGATCTGGTTCAGATAATTGTTTTATTATTTTAGCACCAGATTTTATAGCTGATATATTTAATCCATCTCGTGTGGATGCTACTGGTAAAGAAGTAAAGAAATTATCCGTATTTTTAATAAAATCTGGCACTTCATTTAATAAAAGTCTTTCAAAGATTCCTAGCTCCGGAAGTTGGTGCGTAAGCATCATACAACACGCAAAATAGTCAAATCCATAATCCCTAAATATATCTTGTAAAAATTTTAATTGGTTTTTTATATCAACTAAAGTCTCTTTTAAATTTTTTTCGTAAAACAATTTATTATCATAACTAAAAAGAGGTTGAGAGCAAAATCGCTTAGTTTGAACTTGTACTCCGATTTCTTCGAAAGCATTAATTAGCTCATTATTTAAGTTCGAAAAATTATGAAGATTTTCTTGCATGAAGGATAAGATCGTTTCATTTTTATACAAGAAAGGGATTATTTGTCCGTTAGTGATTGCTCTTATTCGCATTTTTAGTTTGCGTTACTAAAATATATTCTCTTAATAAGAATTATAAGAGAAATATCAATAAAAAATTAATATTTCTAATCATAGAAATTTTAGTTAAATTCATTTATATCTTTAATTGAAATATCGATTAAATTTCATCTAATTTTGCTTTTCCTTTTCTTTGCTCTTTAGATGATAAAGGTTTTGTATATTCATTTGGTTGAATTGGACCTAAATTATTTAATTCTTCCTTAAATTCTGCAATAGTCCGAGCAAATTTTTCCCCTTCTCCAGCAGAAATACTAGTGATTTTTAACCGTTTTTCATTTATACCCGCTTCTATTAACATCTCTTTAATACTTTCATATCTAATTCTAGTCTTATTAAACCCCTCTTGATAATGACAATCTTGAGGATAACACCCAGCAATAAGCACTCCATCAGCTCCATAAAAAAAACTTTCAAAAATTAAAGATGGATTAAGCATAGCCGTACACATTACATGAATTGTCCTTACATTAGTAGGATATGTCAATTTACTTGTTCCAGCTAGATCAGCTCCTAAATATGAGCACCAATTACATAAATATGCAAGAATTAAAGGTGATTCACTTTTTTTTTTTAATACTGTCTGTATTTGCGTAGATATTTGTGCTTTAGTAAATCCAGGAATATAAAGAGCGTCTTCAGGACACATAGCAGCACAAGCTCCGCAGCCAGTACAATTAACTTGAGTAATTTTTAATTGATCCCCTTCAATATTTAAAGCATTGAACATGCAAATGTTCTCACATAATCTACAGAGATTGCATTTATCAGGATAAAAAAGTACTACGTGGGGTTCAAGTTCAACTTTACCTTTAGCAATTAAAGAAATTGATTTCGCAGCAGCGCTCTCAGCTTGTGCAATACTGCTAGGAATATCCTTTGGTCCTTGAATTGCACCAGCTAAGAAAATTCCATTAACAGAACTTTCAGAAGGTTTTACTTTTAAATGCTTCTCTAATAGAAATCCATAAGGATCTTGGGAAATGTTTAGCAATATACTTAACTCATCAGTACCCTCGGCAGGTTCAATACCAATTGCTAATATCACTAAATCTGTTTTATTTTCAAATAATTCATCTTCAATTACATCTTCTCCCCTTACTAATAATTCGTCTGATATGTCACTTTTTAACACTGCGGAGATATTGCTCTTTATAAATCTAATTCCAAATGTTTCCCGTGCCCTATTATAAAATTCTTCACAATTCTTACCCACAGCTCTAATGTCATTATAATATATATTGATTTCAGTTTCAGGATGTTCTTTTTTAATTAAAACAGCTTGTTTAATTGATGAATTGCAGCACACTTGACTGCAATATTCACGATGTATTTGCTTATTACGAGATCCCACGCATAAGATAAAGGAAACTTTTTTTGGTGGTTTACCATTTGAAGGTCTTATAACTTTTCCATGCGTAGGGCCATCATTATTAAGTAACCTTTCCATTTGCATTGAAGTTATAATATCTGGATATTTTTGATAATTATATTCTCCAAGTACAGACGGATCAAACGTTTTTAAACCAGTAGCAACAATAATTGATCCTACTTGAATATCTATAATTTCAGGAAGCTGATTGAAATCAATTGCATCTCTATCACAAGCTTGTTCACATGCTTTACATCCTATACAATATTCTTCTAAAATATTTGGGTATAATGGAATGGCTTGAGGATAAGGAACATCAATTGCTTTTCTTGGAAAAAAAGTAACTTCTATATTTATTGGACATACTTCTCGACAGATATCAATACACCCTACACAATCATCCTCTTTAATAAATCGAGGATTTTTCTTTATTTTAATATCAAAATTTCCAATGTATCCTTCAACTTTCTCTAACTCAGAATAAGTTAGAAGCTCTATATTTGGATTATCATTTACCTCAGACATCATAGGGCCCAAGATACAAATCGAACAATCTAATGTAGGGAACGTTTTATCGAATAGAGCCATATGTCCTCCTATTGTTGGTTCTCTCTCTACTAAAAATACTTTATAACCAGCATCTGCAATTACTAAAGCAGCTTTTATACCTGCAATTCCACCCCCTACAATTAAAGTAGAAGGAATGATTTCGGAATATTGAACTTCTAAAGGCTTTAAAAGCTTAACTTGTTCTATACTCATATTAATTTGATCAATAGCTTTTCTCGTTGCCTTTTCTGGATCATCTGCATGGACCCATGAATTTTGTTCCCTAACATTCGCAAAAGATATTAAAAATCTATTAATACCAGCTTTTTCAATAGTTTTACGAAACAATAATCCATGTAATTTAAATGAACATGCAGCAATCACTACTCTCTCTATTTCTTTCTCTTTAATCTCGTCAATTATCATATTAAGGCCTAATTCTGAGCATAAATATTGATCTCCTATTACAGAAACTTCTGGATACTCTGGATTATTGGAATAAAATTCAATTAATTTTTTTGTATCAATGATACCTGAAATGTTCTTCCCACAGTCGCAAATAAATAATCCTACTTTCAAATTTCTTTCCTCATTTAATAATAGAGAATTTCTCTATGTCTTATAAAAAGTCTCTATTTTAATAATTATTCGTAATAAAAATTAACAATTAATTAATAGAATCTTATAATATTAAAAAATAAAATTTTAAAGTTAATCCTTTTCTTTCTTTTTAGGATGTTCAGATATTTGTTTGAAAAGATAAGGTAGCATATTTATATATCTATCTTCTTCTAAATTTTTTAATATCATTTGAGAAATTTCCTGCAAACCTTCTTCATAATCTTCTGGATTCTCAAGCACATTTAATAAAAGTATAATAAAATAATCCATATCTACCCCAGTATAATAAGTTGATATATTTATATCTCCCACAGTCAAACTTGCTATTCCTGCTTGTTTGCTAAATTCATGTAGGCTAAAAATATTCATTAGGGTTCCACTGTTTATATCTAATTCTTCTTGTGGAAAACTGGCTTTTATGTCTATTCCGCTTCTATCATTATACTTCATTACAATTAGCCCTTTTGGCATAAATATTCCTCCTTTTAGAGTTTTTCTTTTGGTAAAAAAGGATAGACTTTAAAAATATCAAAATTGTTTTTCTTCATTTCCAAAAAGAAATTTTTTTCTATTTTATATTCTGCTTTTGCCCAACTCAATATTTCCTGTCGGCTATAAAATCTACCTTTTGAAATTTGTAGACCTTTGCATTTCTTTGTATAATCTATGAAATTCTTTCTACTTGAGACCATCATTTGCCAAAAAGGAAAACACCTACATTGGAATGGTCTATGTTCATGAACACTACATGAATTATCCACTAAGAAATGGCAATGTTCATCATCTCCTGTAAATTTAAAACCAAGCGTCTTAAATTTATATGTCTTTCCCCTTTGTGCTTTTGGTTCTTTCCAATAAAAGGATGTATCTATAATTTTAAGATATTTTTTTGCAAATTCTCTTAAGCAATTTTTATCCTTTAGATTTAAAAAATTAGCTAATCTAAGAATATCATCTTTATATAAATATACTTCGCCTTCGTTTAGTCCTCTGCAACAAGAACCACACATCTGACAAGAAAATTCAATTCCATTCTCAAGTTTCTTAGAAAGCCTGATTTCTGTTGATGTCAAAATTTAGATTCTTCAATTAATTTTTGACTAATAAATAATATTGAAATATTTAATTAATATTTAAATATTAATTCATAGATTATATTAGGCAATAATGAAAGAGGAGTTTTAGTTTTTGGTCAATAATTTATCCATAAATAAATATAAGAATTTGGATATACAAGTTATAGTTAATAGAATTAAAAAATTAGAAAAAATCTTAATCAAGAATGAGATTACTAACGATAAAGAATTCAATCAATGGACTCAAGATTTTAAAGATATATACGGGAATGATTATGTAAATGTACAACTATATATTACTTTATCTTTACTTTACTTATTAAGTCTTGAATTCATCGCAAAATATATTCTTAAAAATGAATCTTATTTATTTAAACAGAAAAATCCTATAGAAAAATACAAGAAAACAATAGAAGAAGTAGAAAATAAGTATAAGAATATTAAAATTTTTGAATTTAATTATTTCGAGCCAATTTTAACACTTTCTATAGAACAGGATATAAATGCATTTTATGAACTCATTAAGAAATTATATTATCACCTATCAAATTTAAAAATTGACCCTGAGTTTTTTTTTGATTATTTTATCCAAAATTTTATTTCTCCATTAATTCGCCATAAGACTGGAGAATTTTTTACTCCACCTTTCTTAGTCAAAAAAATGGTTGAAACAACATATACAATTGGTGAAAATGTTTTGGATCCATGCTGCGGAACAGGAAATTTCTTGATAGAAATTGCTAAAGTCATACTTGCCTCAAATAATAGCAAGGAACAAAAATTATTGGCACTTAATAATCTAAACGGTTTTGACATAAATCCCTTATCTATTTACCTTACAAAGATTAACCTTTTGTATTTGTTAAGAGATTTTATTCATGATATAAATATTAATTTATTTAAACTTGATTCAATATTCCCCAATCATAAAAAATTTGCTAATTGTTTTGATCTTGTTATTGGAAATCCACCATGGTACACTTATAGTGATATTCAATCGATAGAATATCAAGAAAAAGTAAAGATATTAGCTGAGCAATTAAACATCAAACCTCTACCAAAAAATATTTTAAATATTGAGATATCTTCCTTATTTTTCTACCAGTCAGCCAACCTATATCTAAAAGATAAGGGAAAAATATTCTTCGTTATTACTAAAGGAGTAATTAATGGTTCTCATGCTTCTCGATTCCGAAATTTTGATGGGTTTATGAATATTAGAATATGGGAATTTAATAAGAATATCGAAAGGATCTTTAACATTGATTTTATTTGTCTCTTTGCCCAAAAATCAAATAACCTTCAAGATTCCCTAAATCTGAAGATTCCAACCTTAAAATATTCTATAAAAGATGAAGAAGGGATCCTTCATTATTTTAGTCAGGTCGATTTAGAGATAAAAGATAAAAGAATTCTCATTCCATATGGAGTAGAAAAAAAAAATAATAGATTATTCACTAAAAAATTTGTTTCAATTGAAGAAAGTAAGAAGTTAATCGTTTCTAAAAAAGGATATTATAAGGATTTATTTCATAAGGGAGCAGATCTCAATCCTAGAAATTTAATTTTTATTACAACTGAAAAAGTCAATGAGAGGCATGTAAAGATCAGTCCTGATGATAGAATTTTTAAAAAAGCAAAACCTCCTTGGATTAAAAGAGAATTTAAAGGAGAGATTGTTGAAAAGGAATATATTTTTAATGCGGTGAAAAGTACAGAATTAGTGAAATTTTTCATTTATGACTATTATCGAGTGTTTCTTCCACTCTCAAAAGGAAGTTTAAATCATAAGTATGGCAATTTGCCAAAAAACGCTAAAAATTTCTATGATAAAATAAATAACATATATTTGCAGAAAAAAAAAGTTACTACTAAACATAAATCTCTAATGGAAAATCTGGATAGATGGGGGAAATTAATAAATTCAAGACAGCAATCTAAAATCAAAGTAGTTTATAATAATTCAGGTTCTACACTAAACGCTGCAGTTATACAAGGAGATTTCTTAATAACTGGGGATTTAAGTTTTTATGATGCTAGTAACCTTGATGAAGCTTATTATTTATCAGCAATCTTGAATTCAAACATTTTTACTCAGCAAATTAAAATAATGAAAAGTTCAAGACATATTTTTAAACTTCCATTAGATATACCTATTAGAAAATTTGATTCGAGGTGTCCTAACCATCAAAAATTAGTAGAGTTAGGTAAAAAAGGACAAGATACAACGATGCAATTAATCAAAGAGATATTTGGAAACGACAAGACCAAAATTTCTAAACTTAAAGTTCAAAATATCTTATCTAAAAAATTAAAATTAGTTTTAAAGAAAATTGATGATATTTTAAATCAAGAACTAAACCTTGAGAAAAAATTGAGTTAAATGTAATAAATAAAACTACATAAATCTTTTTCCATTAGATTATGTACTAAATATGGTGAATTTAAAATTGAAGTATTTTTTTATATGTTAAAATAAATAGATGTTTTTTCATTTATCACTTATTATATACCTATTTATAATTTTCTGCTGGGAAAACAAATGCGTAATTTTCTATTTAAGATTTTAATAACAGGAGAGGGAGGAGCGGGCAAGACAAGTTTGTTACGAAGATATGTAGATGGTTTTTTCGATGAAAGTACAATAATGACCATAGGGGTTGAGTTCTTTATTAAAGAAGTTAATTTTGATGATTTTCATTGCTCCTTGCAGCTTTGGGACCTAGGAGGCCAAAAGAGATTCAGATATCTCCTTGAAAATTATGTTATGGGAGCACGAGGCGCACTCCTATTATTTGATATGACACGAATGCCTAAAATTGGAGATATTCTTGAATGGGTAAATATAGCTAGGCTTCATAATATAAATTTACCAATCGTATTAGTGGGTGCAAAAAACGATTTAGAAGATTTTGTCGCTGTTGATGATGAAAGTGCTTTTCATATTAAAAATGCTTTTAATATGATTGATTATATAAAAACTTCAGCTAAATCTGGTTATAATGTTGAGGAACCATTTGAAGTTTTAGCTAGAAAACTAGTTAATATAAGTAAGTATTAAGTTCATAAAAAATAAATTGAAAAATCATGAATGATGAACTTATTATACTAGGATCTGGGGGGGGAAGGCATCATATACGCACTCAACACCGTGCTACTGGTGGTTTGTTATATAAATTCAATAACTTACAAGCGCATATAGATCCTGGACCTGGAGCTATAGTGCGAATTAATCAATATATGGAAGATCCGGTGAAAACTGAGCTGTTTATCGTATCCCATGCTCATGTTGACCATTACAATGATATAAGTGCTGTTATTGAAAGTTCAAGAGAAATTTTACATGATAAGAACTATACTTATCAAAAAAAGGGAATTTTAATTACTACTGATGAGGTGATTAGCCTGATCTCAAATTATCATCTAAATATGCTTGAGAAGATTGTACGATTTAAAGCAGGTGATAAGCTCAATTATAAAGGAGTTGAGATAGTTGGTACTAAGATTGTTCACTCTCCTTATAACGAAGGGTTTGGGATAAGGTTTAATCTTACAGATTATTCTCTAGCTTATACGAGTGACACTATGGTTTTTAAGGGCTTTTCAGAGCAATTTTCCAATATCAACATTCTTATTCTCAATCTTTTACGACCTGATTCAGTAGCCTGTAAAAGGCATGTATGTACTGATGATGTCATTCCATATTTAAATAAAATAAATCCGCCATTAAAGGGCTTAATTATTACGCATTTTGGGTCATTCATGGATGGACCACGCTCTAAAAAAAATCATGTGCCTAGTCAAGTGATAAAATTAAAAGAACAGACAAATATCAAAAAAGTCATTGCTGCTGAAGATGGATTGAAATTAAGAATTTCAGATATATTAAAATAGGTGTGATACACAATTAACCTTCAATAATTTAAATCTAGAAGTTAAACGTAATTTTGTCATATATTTGGAATGAGTTTAAACTCAAATTTTTCAAATCTGTACATACGTTATATTAGAACATAATATTTTTTAACCAATTAATTTTTATATTATAAAAACATAACAAAGCATAAGAAGGGAAACCTAACTACAAGAAAATTCGCATAAACATTGGATATATACAATCTCGATTCGTGATTATACTGAAATTCGCCCTCTATTAAACTCTAATGAGTTTAATTCTCTCCCTGATTTTATTACTTAAGTGCGGATTTCTTTTTTCCCTTCCCTTTTCTTTACAAAATTCCCACATTTGATGAAATCATTTAAACTGTTTATGAATATGGAAATTAAATCAATTTTTTTTATACCGAATCATTAAAGTCTTTTATTATTTATGCTGCTTCGTGATATAAGTTAATATAAAGACTTATTCCAAAACTAAATATTAATCTCTTATTATTTTTAGGTGTGATCATTGTTTTAAATTTTATAAAGTTCAATTTGATTACGTTTATTGAGAATATACCCAATAATAATCAATCTAATAAGACCCAGAAACGGCACACAATACATTGCATTATCTTTTGAAGCTCTATTTTACCATTATTAACGGTACGGATTGCTCTTCCAACCATTACATTACCGCACTTGGAACAAATAGTAAGATCTTTTGGTTTTAATTTAGGTGCGGACATGTGTAGTATCACGAATATCTGGTTATTTTATCAAAAAGTTTGATTAAGAAATTATACCTATAAAATAATAATTTACCGATAAACCAACCCTTATTTAGATCTTAATAGCTATTTAATTATTTAAATCATTGTTTAAGTAAAAATTTTTGGATTTTCCCCTCGTACTATTTATTGAATGTGTCAAAATGGTAGAGCTAAGTAAATTTAACCCGTAAAATGGTTCTAGGATGAATCTTCTTTAATTTCACGAGTGTTATTTTTATTTTTAATAACAGTTATAAGAATTGCAATAAAAATTAGTATACAACCTATCCAACCAAATAATGAGAGTATTTCATTTCCAATTAAGAATCCAAATAGAGCTGCAAATACAGGTTCAAGCGTAAAAATTATTGCTGTTGTTGTTGGTCCTTGATATTGCTGACTCCAATTTTGAAATAGGATTGTGAGTGTCATAACTGCAATACCCATATAAATCATAACATACCAAAATGATGGATGAAATGACGCAAAATTATAGGATTCTTTGAGGAATAGAGAACATATAAAACTGGATGCAGAAATAATTAGAACTTGAATAATTGAATAAAGATAGACATCAATAAGGCGAACATACTTATCATTTAACACAATATAAAGTGCAAAGAAAAATGCACATATCAATACTAAAATATCTCCAATAATTAATCCAGAGGCACCCTCTAATAATAGAAAAGCCATTCCGACAATTGATAATATAACAGCAGACCAAACTCTTATTCTTAGTGGTTTTTTATATCCAAGCCATGTAATAAAAGGAACAATAACTGTACTTAATCCAGTAATAAAACCTGTTTTCCCAGCTGTTGTTGTTTGAAGACCATATGTTTGAAACGCAATACCAAAAAAATAGAGCATTCCAGTTATAAAACCCATCAGAAGAATTTTTTTATTAATATTTTTTAAATGTGGAAAAAATGGTATGAATCCAAATAATGCAATTAAGAACCGTAATCCAAGATAAAGGAAAATGGGAACATCTTCAGTTATATACTTTGTAAGAATAAATGATGAGCCCCAAAGTATAGTAGTTAAAACTAAAAGAACTATTGCAATTAAACTTTTGGTTGAAACCTGGTTAGAAAATGTATCTTTTTCCATAGAAATTTCTTTTTATGTATGATATTATTGAAAAAAACATAATAAAACTAAAAAGGATTCTGAAAGTTTTGATTCTATACTTATTTTAAATGTTGAAAGTATGCATTAAATGCATTTTTCATCTATCAAATATTTAAATTATACATACTCTTTATTTGCATTAATCATACTACCACAAATTAGAAAATGTGACCATAAATAATTATGAATATTGGTGATAATTTGACTAAATCCTATTCTGAAATAAACCAAAAAATTAAAAATGGCGATGTTATTGTAGTTACAGCAGAGGAAATGATTAAAATTGTAGATGAAAAAGGGATTAAGGTTGCAGCAGAAGAAGTTGACGTAGTAACTACGGGAACATTTGGACCTATGTGCTCAAGTGGAGCATTCTTAAATTTTGGTCATACAGATCCTCCTATAAAGTTTGAACATATGTGGTTAAATGACGTACATGCGTATCATGGGAATGCTGCTGTAGATTGTTATATTGGATGTACTAGAATGGCAGATGTCCGGCCTTTTGAATATGGTGGAGGGCATGTTATTGAAGACTTAGTTTCTGGAAAACATATAAGGTTGAGAGGTAATTCATATACAACAGATTGTTATCCTTTAGCTGAAATTGACACAGAATTTATAATTGAGGATTTAAACCAAGCAATTTTATGTAATCCGCGAAATGCATATCAAAGATACGTTTGTGCGGTGAATAGTTCCGATAGAACTTTATATACTTATATGGGGAAATTATTACCTCACTTTGGTAATGCTCATTATTCTGGAGCTGGATGTTTAAGTCCACTAAACAATGACCCCGATTATGAAACTATAGGGATAGGTACCAGGATATTTTTAGGAGGAGGGATTGGTTATATTATAGGAGAGGGAACTCAGCACAATCCAATCAATAGACTCGGATCTTTATTTGTTAAAGGAGACCTAAAACAAATGACTCCAGAATATTTACGTGGAGTAACTTATGAAAAATATGGTACTTCGATGTTTGTAGGAATTGGAATTCCTATTCCTATTTTAAATGAAGGATTAGCTAAAAAAACAGCAATTAGAGATGAAGAGATTCTAACTGAAATAGTAGATTATGGGATTCCAAGAAGAGACAGACCTAATATCAAACAAATAAGCTATAAGGAATTAAAAAGTGGATATATTGAATTAAATGATAATAAAGTAAAATGTTCTTCATTATCATCATTATATTATGCTCGAAAAATTGCTGAAACTCTTAAAAAATGGATTCAAGAGGGGATCTTTTACTTAAATCCTCCAGCTGAAACATTACCTACAGATACAGTTTTTAAGCCTATGAAAATGACTTCCAAATTAAAATTTGTAAAAGATTTGAAAAAGGATGCGGAAATTTGTTATGAAGATTGTGATATTAAGATTGTTGCTGAAAAAATAATTAAGAAAAATGTTAATCATATCATTATCACAGATAAAGAGAATAATCTTAAAGGCATTGTAACTAGCTTTGATATTACTAAAGCTATAGCGGAAGATAAACATGATTTAACATCCATTATCACTAAACGCGTAATCACTACATATGATGACGAGCCAATAAGCAATGCTGCCAGAAAAATGAAACAACATAATATATCTGCTTTACCTGTTATAGATGATAACAAAAAAGTAACAGGTATAATAACATCGGAGGAGTTGATGTAGTGACTATTATAAATGTTTCTATACCTTTTGGATTAATAAAAAATATAAATGATTACTCTAAAATAGTAAATGAGATCTTAAAACATGATATTACCTTTAATATTTTAAAATTTACTACAGGTTCGGCTGGAGTTAATCTATTATTGGATATTCCAGAAGAGAAAATAAAAACGATAACAGAATCACTAAAACAAAATAATATTGCTGTAAATAAAAAAGGCAGAGTAATAGTTGATATTGAAAAGTGCGTTGATTGTGGAGCTTGCATTTCATTATGTCCCACTGATGCGTTACACTTTAATGAAGAAGAGAGATTAGAATTCTTATATGAGAAATGCATTGGCTGCTTGTTATGTATAAATGCATGTCCGAGGTATGCAATAGAAGAAATGTAATAATTCAACCATATTTATATTAATAGGATTATTTTTCTCATTACTCTTGTGTGATAATTTCAAATATTTCATCTAAGCGTGGAGTTCTTCTTCTTAGAGTAATACAGCGTTCTTCTTCACATCCTCGTAATATTGCAATCAATTCATTTATATGAATAGTAGGAATATCCAATTTTTCACCAAATAAAACACTAATCTCATTCCTAAACTCTGGTTTACTGAGTGTGTATAAACAAGTTGGACAGGGCATTAATAGAAAATCTGCTCCGACATTTTCAGCACTTTTCAATTTTTTATAAGTAACTTTTAATGCATGATCAGGATGCAATACAATCTGAGATGCCCCCCATCCACAACATTCATCTTTTTCCTGGTACTCTAAAGGAATGCCACCAAATAAAGTTATAAATTCATCTAGTTTGATTTTGTCCTTTAAATAACTTTCAATTGACTTTTTATCCCTTTCTAAATTTAAGTAATGGCATCCATAATGTCCAGCTACTTTAAGACCCTTCAAATCAAATTTTAGGGATTCAAGAACATTATTTTTTATTAAATATAAGAAGTCTAAGTCATGTATAACTTTTATTTTTGGATTATCCAGAACATCATATTTTCCAGGATAATTTTCCCCTAAATCCTTTTTTTTAAAATTATTTAAAATATCTTGTGTTTTTTTTCTAACTTCTGGGACTTTTAAAAAATCTCGACCTCTTAAAACGGAATTATAACATCCATTACAACTAAACAAAACAATTTCTGCCTGACGATTCATTTCATTAAGATTTCTTTCATTTATTGCTGCAAATTGCGCTCTTGTAATTAAATTCCGTTGGAAAAATGTTCCACTACAACAAGATTGATTAGCACATGTGGTGACTTCTAGATCTAAGTCTTCTAATAAATCTTGAATACCCCATCTGACACCAGGGAAGAAGGCTTCTAGACAAGCTTTAAATAAACATAACTTTTTACCCCTGAAAAACTCTATAGGATTTTCAGGGTAGTCTTTCTCAATTTTTTCTAAATCTAAAGCTAAATTTTGAGCTTCCATTATAATTTATTTTAACTTAAATTGATAGATATTTATTTTTTCTTTTTATTTTTACTGGCTTTAAAGACATATTTTACTCGAGCAAAATCACAGATTGCATTTAACTCATCAATACGATCTTGAGGAAGCTTCTGGCCTAAAGGTTCATCTAAAACAGTTCCGTTTGTTAGAAATTTTTCTGACATTTCTACATATTTGTTAAGATCGTTATATTTAGGCCCATATCCTTTCTTAAATGATTCGTTTCTTAAATTTAAAATAAGTAATGGAATATTGATTTTTTCTTTTGGACAAACTCTTTTACATCTTTCACATAAAAAGCAATACCATATATCTGAATCTTTTAATACGCTCTTATCTCCTTTTAGAACCTTTTGAATAATCTTTCTAATGTTAAAATTAGAAATCTTAGATGCAGGACATTCTCCTACACATTTTCCACAAGAGATACATTGAATAATGTTTTTATTTTCATTTACGTCATCTACAAGATCGTTATAAAAATCCCAATTCCATTCTGAGTCAGTATATTCATCCATGATTTCGATTTTTTGAGGATTTTAATTTCACAACTTCTTTTTCTATGAGAAAATCATAATACATGGTAAAAAAATTATTCTATTTAATATAATAATTTTAAAATACAATATCTTTAATCTTGAAAATTTTTTTATATGAACTTAATTATATTTATTAGTATGAAATAATTAAAGACAAAAAGAACATATATAGTATATAAAGATTTATTAAAAGAATCAATAAAATAAATAAATAACATTATAGAAATTAAATTATCGATAAAGCCAAAACTATTTAATAATCAATATGGAGTCTTTTTAATGGTCCAATATATAAATGGTAATATATATCTGAAGATTGTATATTATGGCATGGCAAAATCAGGTAAAACAACAATACTAGAAACTCTTTACAAATTAACAAAAGAGGGTACAAGAGAAATTATTCCTGTGAGTGATTTAAAAAAAATTGATAGAGCCAGCGGAGCAACCCTCTATTTTGACAGAGCTCTTTTTCAATCAACAAAGAAAAGAAAGGTTTATTATAGAGTTTATACAGTTGCAGGCCAAAAAGGTTTCACTCCATTAAGAATAAAAGTTTTTAATATGCGTGATGAAAAAACTGATGCTGTAATTTTTGTAGTAGATTCTCAAATAAGATTTTTTGAAGATAATATTGAATTTTTATTAGAATTAAAGAGTATTTCGAATGATAGACTCATTAAGGAAATTCCATTTATTATTATGCTGAATAAACAAGATCTTAAAGAAATAATTAGTGATAGTGATTTTATGCATATACTTAAAAAAGAAAAGCTCTGGTATGAGCCGAACCATGAGTTATATATCTGGAATCCTTTGATTTACAAAACTTGTGCATTATTTGATCAACAAAAAGATATATATCGTAGTTTTTATGAAATTGCAAGAAGAACTGCTTTATATCATATTTATGGAGATGGACAAGCGCCAGGTGATAAAAAGATTTCAGATACTTCGATCTTAACCATTTAGCATTAGTTATTTTGATAAATTTCTTATTTATTAATTGAATATTTTTCATTATAATTAGAGCGATATTATTAAATTTAGTTATGCAGAAAAGTACCCTTTATATTTAAGTTAGAATTAGAAAAGACTGAAATTGTTTTTCAGATTTATGAATTACACAAAATATTTATAAACTCTCAAAAAACAATTAGTATTAGATAATAATTATATTTTTTATAAAAGTTGAGATCTTTAAAAGGTGAATTTGTATCGCACTTTCTTATATAGGTTGGTTAAATGGGATTACAGCATTAGGTGTTTTTATCTTTTCATTTCTTTTTGGATTATTTTTCGTTATTAAATCAAGAAAAAAAGAATCAAATCTCCTATTATATTTAGGTCTAATATATATCTTCGCTGCCCTTGTTTATACGGGAGACGTTCTAGATTTTTTAAAAATACTTTTAACTGGAACCAATGTAAATGAACCATATGAAATAATAGGCCTTATAAATTGGATGTGGTTTCCTGGAGCTGTCCTATTTGCTATGTATATTGGTGCTATACTTATAACACCGAAGAAAAAATGGTATATTTTTTCAATTTATATAGTTTTGGGCATAATTTTCGAATTATTTCTTTTTATAGACCTATCAGGTTCTGTCACATTCGATTATCCTTCTACATCAGGGGAAGATTTAATTAATGATAATCTTGTTTTTACTTCAATAACTGGTATAGTAGCTTTGATATTTTTATTGTCACTATTAATTTTTCTTGGATTTGGATTTTTAAGAAAAGGTCTCCAATCTACAGGAATAATAAGAAGAAAATTTTTCTTAATATCTGGAGGAGCCTTTATATACATTATCGGTGCTGTATTAGACGGTTTATTTTCTCCTGGTATAGCTTTAATATTTATTAGATCCGCGATGGCTTTTAGCGCTTGGTTATTCTATTTTGGGTTAAGAGAATAAGGTATAGAAAACCCTTAGAAAAACATATACTTTTGAATCTTTTTTTGGATGATTATCATATTGTTTTCAATTTTTTTAATTCTTTTTTCACACTATTTCATAATCAAGATACGGATGGATGTCTAATTGCTCGGTTAGTAATTGCAAGTGTGTTAAATATTCATTTAGAGATATTTCTTGGTTTTTATATCTCTCTATTAGTTTTTCGATAATATAATAAGGGATAAATTTGATAAACCGGACGTCCGAGAAGATAAAGACTAGACCTTTTGCTTCATAAATATATTTTTTATCTAAAAGCTCGTTAAATAATTCCTCTTTATTATTTATAATATTTAAACATTCATTTACAGAAAGATTCCTTTCTCTTAAGGTTTTTATCAATGTAAATACATCTTTATCCAATAAGGTTGTTTGTATAATAGTTTTACTCTCTATTTCGATGATTGTATCAAAATTAAAATAAAAATCTTTGATGCTTTCTTGATATTTTTTTATAATATTTGTATCTATTTGATCTATTGTAAGATTATTTGGGGGAATTCTTGTACAGGACAGATCAATTACCAAGAAATAACACTCCTCACTCCCTGGTACATTTTGTTTAACAATTAAACTTTCACGAAAGAATGAAGTCAATATTAAATCAATATTAACAGTTGAAAATCCATAATCGTATCGCAATATATTTGTTAATTTTGATTTAGATATAACACCATTTCTTAGAATCTGTAAAATTGTATATTTTATTTTATCTTTGAAAAAATTAATTAAATTCTCTTCTCTATCTAATTTGGAATAATTTTTTATTGTATTAAAGGCTTCAGAGATAGCACGAGTAATTTTATTTGTATTTATTAATTCTACTAAATTTCTGCTTATAATTGCCAAAATGTCGGGTGAAACTTCTATCAAAAAGTGTTCTATCATATCTTTTTGTGAATATACTAATATTAAGAAATATATCTCATTTTCAAACTTTTGTATAATTGATATAAAGCCATTCTCAATCTCTTCATAAGTTATCATTGAATTATCTTTATTTAACTCATGTTTCGCCCATATTTTTAAGAAAATATCTTTAGCGGGAAAAGGTTTTTCTGGAGGATATTGAATTATAGGTTCTGGTCCGGTTTGTTTGTTCCAATGTGTGATGATGATTCTTTCCATAAGAGAAATCTATTCTATTTTTTCTGAGTATTAATTCTGAACTTCTCTTTTAAAATATGAGATTCATTCTTAAAATAATTTCTCTTTCTATAATCAAATTGATTATGATTAGATTATTTACTTAAATAAAATTTTAATAGCAAAGTGGAAGAAATAAGACATTTAATTAGTAAAGATTTAAAACAGAGTAAAAAAGAAGTTGGATTAAATTAGAAAAAATCAGGATAGGTCTTTTCTAATCTGTTAAGCGTAATTACCAATAAGTTTAATAATTGGTCATTAGAATTCATTTTTAAATTATCAACTACATTATCCAAAATGCTGGTTGCCATCGTGATGTCTTTTCTTGAACATTTATTCTTTTTATTTCTAAAGAGGAGCTCAAACTCCTGTTCTAGCCATTCCAATTCATTTTTAAGGGTGTCCTCTAAAAGCTTGTCATAATCTCCGCTAACATTCATGATGACATTCCTTCTAAATTTATTAAAATATATTCTCTTATACGTCTAAAATTCATATAGTCCTCAGATATATAAAATTTCTTTAATGGAAAAATTTTTATATTGAAGGAACGAACAAATCAAAAATCAAATAGAATAAATTATAAAAATTTTGTCAAAGAACCTAAGTAAAAAATGAAAAAATTTCAGAATTGAGAAATTGACCATATGTTTTTTTAATTGATTAAAATCTTTTAGCTGTTCAATTTTCTAAAATAATATCTTGTAAAAATTTTACTTAGTCCATAGATGGATTGTGCATTATTTTTACTTATTGCGTTGTCTAGAGCTTTGTAAAATTCAGTCATGTTCAACTCATAATTTTCTTTGAATTCAAATCTTTTTGTTATTTTATCCTTTTCATTCATAAGCTGAAATTAGCTAATCTAAATAAAAAAAAAGAAGTAATATCACAATAACATTATTATCTGTCGAATAGGAAAAAAAAGTATATGACTTAGATCTCTTGAAAAGAGTTATAAAATAACCTTTAGGATTTATCTTCTAATTTCTTTTTTTCATAATATTTCGAAAGAAAATAATACGCTAAAAACATCAATGCTATTACACCTAATATTACGAGTAAAACTATATTAAATACTCCAGCTTGGGCTTCGATTAATTCTACAGACGTAGTATCAATAGGAGGATCAAATCCTAAAAGAGCACCCCAAATAGAATAAAAAAAGGCTCGAAATGTGGACCCAATTAATGTTCCAACTGAATATTTCTTTAAATCTATATCAACTAAACCAGATGCATATGAAATAACATCAAAAGATATAAAAGGGATAAATCTTGAAACAATAATTGCTTTAATACCATATTTATGAATTAAATCATCAACCATATCAATAGCGCTTTCTCCAACAAATTTTTTAGCTAAAGGTCTTCCCCCTTTTTTGCTTACATAAAAACATAATAATCCAGCGCCCATTGAACCAATTATACCCATAATTCCTCCTAGAAGCCATCCCCAGATCATACCTGTTGTTAATAGAACTAATTCCGAAGGGATTGGTACTAATAATCCCTGAATTGCCATTATTGCAATAAAAAGAAATATTCCGATAAATTCTAATTCATGTATAGGATTCACAAACCAATCTGCAATAAGGATATAAATAAAAGTATTATCAACAAAATAATTATAGTATAGAAGACCTACAGAAATTACAACTAAAATAATAAAAATAACAATATAGAGAATTGTTTTTTTGTCATACTGAGAAAAATCAAAAAGGTTTTTAAAGTAGTGCTTTAATTTTATTGAAAATGGTTCTTTGTGCTCATTATGTGCATTATTTTGTTTTTCTTCCATTTTTATCAAAATTAAGAGAAGATATTAAGTAATATTAGTAATTTTCATTTCTATAAAAATTATTTTTTTCCACTAATTAACAGATTTTAATTGCTAAAAACTATGGAGCCTTATGTTTTCGCCCATAGAGGAGCTTCTGGGTATGAAATTGAAAATACGATCCCTTCATTCAAAAAAGCAGTAAACATGGGTGCCGGAATAGAATCAGATTTAATCTTTACTAAAGATAAAAAGGTAGTTTGTTTTCATGATCCGATCTTCAATGTAGGTAAAGAACACTATTTTATACAAGATTTAACATACGAAGAAATTCAAACAATTGAATTTGATGATCATCGAAAAGTTCCGTTAGTAGAAGAAGTGTTTGAAATCTTTAAAGATGTTTCTCATAATCTAAGATATAGTTTCGATATAGCAAATAAAAATGTAGGATTAGATCTTATAAATATCGCTGAAAAAGTTAGTGTTTTTGACAAGATTGAAATTACAGATAGAAGATTAAGCATTCTTTCTTCTTTAAGAAATCAAAATCAAAAAGTAAAACTTATTTATACATTAGCAGAGAATATTAATAAAATCACAAGTAAAACTTTAGTATTAGACAGATTAAGCAAAATTAGTATCCATATTATAAATTTGAGATTTAGAAGAAATATTGAAGATTTGTTTAAACAGGTGATCGATAATAATCTTGAATGTTACATTTGGGGTGTCAATTCAAGGGCTAATATGAATAAAGTTTTAAAATTACAATATAAAGATTGTTCTTTCAGTGCTATCTATACTGATTATCCAGATAAACTCCTTGATTTAATAAAAGAACATTTTAGATAAGAAAATAAAGATGTGGATACTATGTTTAAAAACCTTAAAGAATCTGGAACAGCGAAATTGTTATTTATTATTATAGTAGTGTGGGTGATCCTTGCTATTATTTTTGGTTTTAAGGATCTAGAGATTTCACAAGCAGTTGTTGATGAAAATTCTTTATGGGGACTTTTTGGAAGAGAATATGGTGAAGTTCCAGGATATGGATGGATAGCAATAGCTTTAGCAGCGTTTATTGGAAGCTATAATCAAGATATTAAGAAACAAAAAATTCCTGCTTATGTAATTATAGTTATCGGTTTAATATTATTAGTGCTTGGAATAGTGTTTTCTTCTCAAGTTCTTATGCTTGATGGAGGAGCAATAATACTCGCTTTATTAGTATTTGTAATTATTACTTTTAATAAGGATTGGAAACCCTACAGAAATATTTCAGCTATAATTACAATCTTAGCAGTTATAAATCCATTATTATTTGTCCAGATAACTAAAATATTATGTGGAAGAGTTCGATTTAGGGATTTGGCACCTGGATTTACAGATTATACTCCATGGTTTTTACCTCCAGGACCAACATCAAGTGGTAATTCTTTTCCCAGTGGCCACGCCGCCGTAGGATGGATGTTTTTACCTTTATTAATAACCTTAAAGGAAAAAAAATGGAACGATCTTTATAAAATTATTATGTTAGTTTTAGTCATAGGATGGGGATTATTTGTAGCTATGTCCCGCGTTGTTTTAGGGGCACATTTTACCTCAGATATTCTTTTTTCTACGGGTGTAGCCGCTATAACAACAGTAATTTTTTACAAAAAAATTTATTTAAGAAAATCTTAATCATTTCAATAGTCTGTTTAAATCATGAAAAAAGTGTTCAAAGATGTATATCATGTCGGCGATAGTGGCTGCTCAGTTTTTTTGATTAATACGCATAGCGATGATGGACTTGTTTTAATTGATTGTGGAATGAGCTTGAATTTGATAAAGAAGATTAGTAAAATTGGGTTAAATCCTATGGAGATCAAACACTGTATTATAACTCATTTCCACATAGATCATATTGCCATATGTTCAGAGCTTAAAGATTATACTAAAAAAGTAAGATTTTATGCTCATGAATTGGATGCAGACGCAATAGAAGAGAAGGGACATAATAAAGAAACAGCAGCTATGTGGTATGGAGTGAAATACAAGCCAGTTAAGCTTGAAGAGAGATTAAAAGGATATAAAGTTTTGAAATTTGGTAAATATGAATTCAAATGCCTACATACCCCTGGACATACACCAGGTTCGATTTCTATAATATTAGAAGTTGATGGAACTAAAATTCTTTTTGGTCAGGATGTTCATGGTCCAATAATCCCAGGTATTAGTAATTTTGATGATTATCAAAAATCTTTGCGAAAGCTTTTGGAATTGAAAGCGGATATATTATGTGAGGGACACTTTGGTGTTTTTCAACCAGCAAGTGAAGTAGAGCGATATATTAAACAGTATATTGAATAAGTCTAAAATTTTGATTACAAATTTTTATTTTAAAAATTGAGATCAAGTTCTATAGCATGTTCCTCAGCTTCTATTGCTTTAAGATATTCCCCTTTATCTCGATAAATAGTTGCTAAATCTCTCCACACATTTTTATTTTTTGGATTAATTTTTAAAGAATATAAATAAGCCGCTATTGCTTTATCATATTTTCCTAGTTTCTTATAATTAACACCTAGATTACCCCAAAGAATTGCTGATTTTGGTTCTATTTCTGTTGCATGTTGTAATCCGTCAATCGCTTTTTCATAATCTCCAATTTCATGATAAATGTCGCTAAGATGCCCCCATATAAAGGCATTTACCGGATCAATCTTTAAATAACGTTTAAAAGCTTGTATCGATTTATCAACATTCCCAATTTCATTATAAGCAATTCCAAGATGATACCATGCAATTAAATTTTTAGGATAATCTTCTAATGTATTATTACATTCCTCAATGGCTTTATTATATTCATGATTATCCAAGTAATCTTTACCTGTTTTAAACCATGTTAATGCCAATATAGTTTTTTCAGATATCTCATTATGTTCAAGGTCCAAATATTCCAAGTTTTTTAATTTAATTAGTGAGTTTGGTACAGATTTTATCCTATTAAAACTCAAATTCAAATATTTAAGAACTTTTAACCGCCCTATACAATTGGAAATAAGTTCAATTGATGATTTTGATATTTCTAACTCTTCAAGAAATTCTAAAGAACATATTTCTTCAGGAAAAGTTCCAATATCTATTTTTTCATCATTAATAAACAATCCAATTACTTTTCCTTCATTGTTTATTTTATAATTTAATGCTTGTTCCCATTGAACTACATCTATTTGAATCTCAACTTTTTCTAGTTTTTTTCCACTTAAAATCTCTAATATTCCTAAAATTGTTGCTTCAAATGGATCTACTCCCTCATCTATATATTTCTTGCTAAAGTTTATTTTAGCAAAAATTTTTAGCCATTTGGGAATTTTTCTCAGTCTAATGCCAGATAAATTAAGATATTTAAGGTTTAAAAGATGTTGTATAGATTCTGGTAAGTTTTTCACTCTCAGATTAGATAAATTTAAATATTCTAACTTCGATAGAACATCAATTGATTCTGGAATCTGTTTAAGCTCCCAACTACTTAGATCTAAAGCTATAATATGATAATCTCGGAGTACATAATTAAAATGTCTGTTAAATCTTACGGATTTTATGTTTGTAGTCTCGAACTTTTTAAAATAACCTACAATGAAATCAATTCCATTGATACCTTCAATCTGAGTTGCCTCCAAATCTAAAAAGAATTTTGCTTCTCCCAAAATAACATTATACATTTCTGTATATTTACTAATTATAGAATTTTGAAGGATTTCTGATATTTCATTATGAATTTTACGTAGAAACCGATAAAAATAGGTTATAAATGTTGCTGAGTTTTCTTTTTCAATCTGACTTTTTAAAAATACAATAGATTTTTCTGGAAATCTATTAAAAATCTCTTTAGCTACAATTAATTTTATTGATATAATTTGGTTTGATCTTAAAATCTTGATAAATGCTTCAAATAATTCTTTTGGTCTTTCCAGTAATTTATTTAGGACATTTTTATAATCAATCTTTAGACTTTCTTCTTTATTTTCAGCTAGGAGATTAACTAATAACTCAATTCCCTTGTCTAGAGTAATATTTTCCTTAATAATCTCTTTATAAATATTATCTGGAGTATTCCAATTTGAAATTTTAACCATCCGAAATAAGATAATAATATAAAAAATCCATAAAAAATTATATTAGAAATAAAGAAAAACTATATTAAGATATTTATGGATGTAAAAGAGAGAAGGCAAATTCTTTCAGAATTTGACTATATTTTTAAAAATGAAAAAGAATATTATGGGAAAAGGCGAATAAGTTTAGGAGGTATTTTTAATTTAGAAAATGAAAATTTCTTCAAAAATGCTTATTTAAAATTTAAAGATTTATTAGGAAATATTAAAGGAAAAACTATTTTGGATGTTGGTTGTGGGAAAGGTTCTCTTTCTTTTTACTTAGCTAAAAGGGGAGCAAATGTTATAGGTATAGATCTTTCACAAAATTTCATTGAATTTTGCCAAAAAGAGGTAAAAAGGCGAAAGTTAAATATTGATTTTAAAGTAATGAATGCACAGATTCCAGACTTTGAAGATGAGTCATTTGATATTATAGTAGGGTTCAGAATTATTCATCATTTACCAGATATTAATCTATTCTTTAAAGAATGTAAACGAATACTTAGAAAGAAGGGTTGTATTGTATTTATTGAGCCATTAAAGAAAAATCCCATAGTCGAGTTTAATAGAAAGTATTTTGCTCCCAAAATGAGAACAATATATGAACATCCATTATTAATGTCAGAAGTCAAAAAAGGAAAAGAGATTTTTGGTAATATTGAGCATAATGAATTCTTCCTAATATCTCCTTTTGCTAGGGTTCTTCAAACATTTATAAAAAGCAATGCAGTTTTTAAAACAACTTATAAATTTCTTAATTTTATTGAAAAACCTTTATACAAAATCATTTTTTTTAAGAAATACTGCTGGCAAATTGTTTTTAAATGTGTTAAACTTTAGTTTTCTTTTTTCAAGATTAGTTTTAATATCCCAAAACGATTATTTTACTCAAAAAATTTCTTGATTTCTTTATTAACATTCATTAGTTCCTCATCATCAATAGATTGATGACCCATATTATTAATTATTGCCAATTCGTATTTAATTTTTGAATGTTGCATTATTTCTTTGACTTCAGAAATTGGTGTTATTTTATCTTTTTCTCCTATAACTATTTTTAGTTTTCTGCAGTTTAGATGGTCTATAACCTTCTGAATTTGATATTCCTCGGACATTAATTCATTCTTTGTTAAAGTAATAAATTCATCCACATTAAATATACCCCTAATATTTCCGGGGAGAAACCGGTTTATATAATTCAATGTTTTAATGAAATTTTCATTGTATACATGTTTTTTTAAATCTAAAATTGGAGTTACCAATATAATTCTGTTGATGTTCTTAATTTGAGAGCAAGTTATTAAAGCTATAAAAGCTCCAAAGCCATGTCCAATGATATTTATATCATTTTTATTGAACATGTTATCTTTCGCCATTAATTCTACTAATTCTATAGTTTTGTAGCCATCTGAAACTTGAGATTTTATAGAAATTTTTCCTTCACTAAATCTATATCCCCTAAAGTTAAAAACAAAAAATGAATACCCTAAATCTAAAATATATTTATGATTTCTGACAATTTCTTTTAAAGTAAATAGTTGTGGAAAACCATGGAAATATAGTATTATAGGACATGGTTTTTCAAATGATTTAGGCGGGAAGTAAAGTAATCCTTTGAGTAGTTCACCTTGATTTTGGATATCCACACCGCAAACTTCATAGGGTCCATCTAATTGTTTTTCTTTAAATTCCAATAAAAAATCAGCTCTTACTACGTAATCATTAATTTTATCTTGTTTATATTATTTAATAAATGTAAGATGATTTTTGAAGACTGGCATACTCATAACAAAATGTGCCATCATGCTGTTGGCTCGATTGAGGATTATATCAAGAAAGCTATCAAGCTTAAACTTAGAACAATTGGAATTAGCGACCATTTTCCGTATGAGTATTTGGAAAATATTGAGAGGATACCCTATGAGGATTATGCTATAACATTGCCCGAAATTGAAAAATATTTATCAACAGCAGAAAAATTAAGAGAAAAATATAAAAATGATATTATTGTTCGAATTGGATTTGAAATAGATTATTTTAAAAACCAAGAATTTAAATTAAATAATTATTTGGTCCAAATTAAGAAAAGATTAGATTATATCTTAGGCTCAATACATATTTTGAATTTTTTTGATGGAAGGGGAGCTTGGGGTTTTGATGATTCCAGATTTAGAGAAGATTACATTTATTACGGTACGGATAAGGTTTACCTGTTTTATTATGACACTTTGCAAAAAATGCTAAATTCAAATGAATTTGATTTTAATATTGTAGCTCATTTTGATTTACCTAAAAAATTCAATGATATACTTAATAATAAAGAAATGATATTAAATGAAGCAATGGAAACATTAGAACTAATTAAGAAAAAAAAAGATATTGTAATGGAAATTAACACAGGAGGATTACGAAAAGATTGCAAGGAACAATATCCAAGTAAAGAAATTATAAAAGAAATGTATAAATTAGATATATCAGTTCTTCTAGGCTCAGATGCACATGATCCAAACGAGGTAGCCTGGGAATTTAAATCAGTTATTAAGCTTCTAAAGGAAATTGGCTTTAATCAATTAGCCCATTATAATAAAAGAAAAATAACATTTATAGAAATATAATATACTCTAAATTGATGATTAAGAATGACTAAGAATAAAAGTGATAAATGTGAGATTTGCGGTAAAAAATTAATTTATGCGACGAAACATGAAGATTATAACGATCTTACCTGCAAATTCTGTGGAAATATATTTAATACTAATATTTATTGTGAAGATGGACATTATATTTGTAATGATTGCCACATAAAAGGTCCAATTGATATTATTGAAAAGATTTGTACTGATACAAATATAAAAGATCCATTTGAATTAGCAGATTTAATTATGAAGCACCCAAATTTTAAAATGTATGGACCTGAATATCATGTATTAACACCCGCAGTTATTTTAACAGCTCTTAAGAATAATGAAATAAAAAAATCAGATGGAAATGAAATAAGTTTATTTGATATCAAAGAATCAATTAGAAGAGCCTCTAAGATCCCAGGAGGGTGTGTGGTCTTTATGGATCATGTGGAGCATGTATGGGATCTGGAGTTGCAATCAGTATCTTCACGGGTGCAACCCCTTCCACAGATAAGCCTAGAACATTAGCTAATAAAATGACATCAAGATCATTAGCTAAGATAGCAGATAATCTAGAGCATTGTTGTAAGAGATCGGTTAAATTATCAATATGCGAAACTTTAGCTTTCTTAAAAGAAAAATTCAATATTGAATTGAAGTATACATATAATAAATGTACTTTTTCAGACATTAATGATAAATGTGAAAAGAGAAAATGCCCTATCTTTTAAACATAAGCAGAATTAGATGACGGAATTTTTTATACTTTCCTACTTTGGATCCAAGATTCTGTTATTAAAGAAGTTAACAATCGAATATGTTTTGAGTCTTTTGTATGGAAAGTTAAATGATTATTTTCGGAGTTTCCAGTAATCGAAATAAGTAATTCTTCTCCATCTCGAACAAGAGCATATCTATCTTTTCGCACATAATTTCTGAGGTTAATATTATCAAATGATTCGAATTCATCTAAAAGTTCACTATGTTCATCGATCGCCAAATTAATTGAACAAGCAATCTTCATACTAGTAGAGGTTTTAGTTTCATATAAGTAAAGCTCCTGTAAATCTTCAATGCTAGGGACCACAATTGCAACATTAGATTTAGCGTTTTGTATTATTTCTCTCATTTTTTCAAGAATCTCTGATTTACTGATTTGAGTATTTGTAAAATCAACAATTTTTGCATCTGTAGAGCTAGATTTAGCAGTTCTAAGTTTTTCATTTTCTAGTTCTAAGCTTTCTAAATCTTCATCTGCTTTTGTTAATTCTCCATTTAATAATTCTATTTCTTTTTCAAGTTCTTTAATCTTTTCATCTTTTGCTTTCACAACATTTGGATCAAGTGCAGAAGACTTCAATTTACTGATTTCTTCCTCTTTAAGTTTAATTGTTTTTTCTAACGTTTCAGCTTTTTCATCTTTGATTTGTAATGAATTTTCGAGAGTTTTTATTTGCTCATCTTTCAATCTTAATGAGTTCTCGAGAGTTTTTACTTGCTCATCTTTTAACTTAAGAAGATTATCTTTAATTTCTAGTTGTTGTTTGAATTCCATAAAACATCACAATATTTTTTATTCTATATTTTTACTATAACGATTTGAATTTAAAAATTTATTATTTCCAATTGTTTTTTTTCATTTTTTGTTATGAAACAATCTTTCACGCATGAATTATCTGATAAGGTTACATTTTCATCTAAAATACACCAATTTAATTCACAATAATTCCCAATATCTGCTTTATCGAAAAGTATCACATTTGATAATTTAGAATACTTTCCAATTTTACAATTTTTGCCAATTATAACATAAGGTCCTAATAAAACATTATTACCAATAATAATATCATGATTAACTCTAACTGGTTCAATAATCTTTATTGATTCATTTTTAATTTTCTCGCCAACCAAACCTTTTAAGAATCTTTTGTTCATTCTAATAAGATCCTTTAAATTGGTTAAATGATATTGACCTATATTGTTATGTGTAATTAAATGTTTGATAATGTTTATTCCTCGAATTTTATCACCCTGAATTATCGCTTTCTTTATCGCATCTTGGAATTCTTTTTCACCTCGATTAGAGATTTTAATAATTTCTAAATTACTTACTAGTTTTTGATTAACTAAGTAAAGCGGTAATGAATAATACTCACTTAAAATTTGGTGAGCTTTTGGTTTCTCGATAATATCAGTAATAATCAATCCATGAGTAGGATCTGTATCATTAACCACATCTGAGTCCTTTGATATTTCTACATTCCCATGTCCTTTTGCTATTTCAATATCATGGGATTTCATTAGACTTAAGACTATATCTGCTTTAGAGTTTTTATAAAGATTGAATATTTTAATTATCTTATTTTTTGAAAAGAGTATATCTACAGCCGTTATGAAAAAATTAGTAATATTTTCTACATTTTGAGTTATATGGTCTATACTTGATAATATTGCATCCGCCATTCCAATTATATGCTTTTGTTCTACAAAAAGTATTTCTAAATCTTTATTTTTTAATACTTCCCTTTTTATCGCTTCTTTCTTATATCCTAATACAATACAAAACTTAGTAAATCCTGCTTCTTTAAAATTTGAGATTATTCGAGAGATTATTCTTTTTCCATTAATATCTATTAATGGTTTTGGGATTTTGTCTGAGAGTGGTCTTAATCTTGTAGCATAACCCGCAGCTAGAATTATAACAAAGTAACTTGATTTAGGTTCCATTATTTTACAATTCTATTTATTCTTCATTGTATAATCTTAATATTATTATTTAATTATTAGAATATCTTTTTATTTTCAAATGTGTATTATATATACAACATGGAAGACCAAGATAAAATTATTACAGAATTAGAATCAGATATATTCGAATTAATAGATAAAGAGCTTGAATCAGCATCAGCAATATTAGGTATTAATGTTGGAACGCCTGAGGGCACCAAAGTTGCAAGTAAGTTTAAAAAGTCTATCAGAATGACGGTAGGGGAAATCACAGCAGCTAATAGTAGTCTTGTATTCCTATCATCAAAAGTGTTAAAAGATACCTTAAATCAAGAGGTAGGGTATAATTTAATTACTGGAAAAGATAAAATTGTACTTTCTATACTAACTGAGAATATTACTATGATAACGTATTTAAATCGAGAATTAGCAGAACTTGAAGGATTAGAGACCTATATAATTAAATTACAAAAATTAACGCTACAAATTTCAGCAATAATAGAGACTTCGGATATTCTGAAGGAAGAGATATTTAAAGGACTTAAAAGAGCAATCCCGAATACACTTATATTAGCAATTATTACTAAAGATGGATTACCCATCAAAATTCAATCAACAATGGCAGAACCAATCCTTTCAGCTATGATTGCTGCTCTATATAACTTGTCAGGAGTCCTATTAGAGAGTGGAATGGAATATTCCATAATTGGGGGTGAAAATGGTTCTGTAATTATCCATGATTTAGATGAAAATAGAATATTAGCTCTTGCTGTTCCCGAATCAGACGAAAGGAAATTAGGGCAAATAATTGCTAAAATTAAAGCAATCATTCAATAATACTTTCTATTAGATTTACAATCTTTTTTGCTCCATTAAAAGATTCAGAGTAAGTTTTTGCGCCATATAAAATAGTACATAAAGGTTCACCCTTCAAAATACTTATGGTCGGTTCCGTTTTATCATGGATAAATTCCAAGTTATTAATTTTTAGTAAAGAGTTTTTATCAATTTCTTTTGGGGCAAAATAGATTAACTTTGTTACAACAGTATTAGGTTTCGCTGATTTAATCAATTTTATGATATTTCTCCATTCTTTAGGTATAAAACTTTTTATATGTAAATCCATTAAGTTCAAATTAAGTGCTGATTCTGAAGCTCTAATTGAGCCAGGGATTCTTGGATTACATTCCATAAAAAAAGGATAATGCTCCTTTAATACAAAATCAAATCCATTAATTCCTTTTAATCCTAACTTTTTAGTTAAAATAATTGATATCTCAGAAATTATTTTTTCTTCCTCTTTTAAAAGTCCAGCAGGTACAATGTTTCCGCAATACATAAACCTTTTTGGTGGATTAAGATATTCTTCTCCGATGATTTGACGATTGATTGAAATAATTTCACATTTCTTTCCATTTGAAATCACTGTACAACTCACAGGGATTCCTTCAATGTATTCTTGAATCAACCATTCTGATGGGATGAGTTTTTTCTTTTCTAAAATTTCTATTTGAGAAATTAAATTCATTTTATCTTCGAATTTAAAAACATTAATGCCACCAGCACTTCTTTTTTTTTTTAAGATAAAAGGATATTCCATGTTGTATTTTTTCGATTGAAATTTTTCGAATGAATAAGATCTTGGAATTTTATAACCACGAGATTTTAAAAATTCAAAAACTAATTCAATATTTCTTGCTTTTTTAATAATCTCTGGATCATTATTGACACTTTTTGTATTGGATGTCTTAATTTCATCTAAAATAAGTTTTCTTCCTTCGTAATCATCATCTAAACCACTCCCAATTAATAAAAAATCAACATCCTGATGTTTACTATGTAATTGTAGCGTATATTGTGCTAAAAATTTGCTATATTTATCTTTCAATGATTTATAATTGCTACTTAAAGCATTTACAACTACAATAGAATCCTTTACGTATGGATATAAATCTAAATCACCAAAAAAATCTACAGCATAAACATCATATCCCGCTTTATTTAAAGAATAAGCTAAAGGACGAGTATTAAATCCAACAACAAGAACTGAAATTGATTTATCAGCCATTATATAAATAAACGAATAAAAACATAAAGCAGTTTTTTATATTTAAAGTATTTTCTTCAATTCTAAAATTAATGAGTGAGGATCATATTTGTTGAATTTGTAAATCTGAGCATTGGCATACTTCTTAAAATTCTTTTTAATTTGATCTGCAGAATATGTATGCACTCCAAGCGCGTGTGTTGCATAGGATTTTTTTGGTTCTAATACAACTAAGTGTATATTTTGTTTTGCTAATTTTTTAGTTAATTCTTTTAACTCATTAGTAATTAAAGCATAATCTTGTTCGATTTGGGCAATTAAGTTAGGATACTTGACAGAAATATTCGCTCCGCAATCGCTACATACAAAAACAATAGGTATAATATTTCTATCCTTCAATTTTTCAACTTTTATTAGCTCTGACACCTTTTTTAATGCTGCAGCCATTGGAGTATATGATTTGCCCTCGATTTTTTTCAATTTATTAACAGCCATCTTAAAATTAACAGTCGGTTTCTGTAATACAATTGCATTCTTACCACGAAAAACTATTAATGCTATTTTATCTCTTTTTCTGTACCCTTCACGATGTAAAGAAAATATTACATCTGTCATTTGCCTTATTACATAGTGCATTGATGCTGAACTATCGAGAACAAAGAAAAGAGCTAATGGAGCTCGATATTCGTAGATTTTATCCATTAAATCACATTTATTAAAATGAATAGGAAAATCAATTTCAGTCTCATTATATACTATATTTTTTAGATAATTCCTAATAGTCGCATCTAAAGCAATACTTTTGGGTTGCTCACGTATCGGTGTTCTATAAGAAATATATCTTCCTTTTTGAGATGAGGAGACTTTAATTCTGCGACCTATACCTCTCCCCCCATAATCAGAGATTTTTCGATCTTTTCTGATATTATCTAAAATTGAGGTCATTTTTTTTTCCATTTTATAGATGAAAGGCATTACACCATTTTTTACTTCAAAAAATTTAAAATCAACTTCCTCATAAGGAATATTTTTTACTTTCCATCCTCCAGCAGGTTTAGAATTTCTTTTTTTATTATCAGGATATTTTGGGGGAGGCAGTTTCTGTTCTTCTGATTCTGGAATATCTACTATATCAGGATCAACAGATTGACGTTTGAATTCTTTTTGAGGTTCATTTGAATGTTTTAAAGGGCCTTCTGTCTCTTTATTAGGGCGAAGAACTTTTGTATTCTCATATGCTTCTCTTATCTTCCCATAGACTTCAGCGATTTTTGCTTTAATTTCTTTAGGTGTCATTTCATAGTGAAGAGATTGAATCCTGTGTTCAAATACCAAATCCATTGCGACATTTAAATCCTCTTCATTAATAACTGTTCGAGCATTTAGAGCAGCATGGGCTCTAGCACATCTAATAAAAGTAATATCAGCTCTTTGAGAAAAGATTTCTAACTCACTTACAATTCTAGATACAAATTCATAAACTGAACTTGGAATTTGGACTTCTTTTAGGATTTTACGAGCATTAATTATCTTTTGTCTTAATTTTTCTTGTTCCTCTTCAAAATTTTTAATAAATTCTTTTGGTTTATCATCAAAACTGATTACTCTCCTAGTTATTTCAGCACGTAATTCTGAGTCGCGAGGTGCTTTTATCTTAACCTCTAAACCAAGGCGATCCGCTATTTGTGGCCTTAAATCTCCTTCTTCGGGATTCATACTCCCCACAAGAACAAATCTAGAGGGATGAGACACAGAAATTCCTTCTCTTTCTATTATATTAACTCCTGAAGCAGCAGAATCTAATAATACGTCAACTATATGATCTTGAAGTAAATTTATTTCATCCACATATAAAATACCTCGGTTTGCTTTTGCTAATAATCCTGGATGTAAAGCTCTTATTCCCTCAGTAAGTACTTTATCAATAGACAAAGATCCACAAACCATATCTTCAGTGACACCTAGTGGCAAATTGACTAACCACATATCCCTAAATTCAGTTTCAATTTTCTTTTTTCCTTTTTTTTCTATACAATTCTCACATAAATCATCTATATCTGAATTAGGATCACATGAAAATTCACATCCCTTAATAACTTCAATTTGTGGCATTAATTCGACGAGACTTCTTACAGCTGTGCTTTTTCCAGTGCCTTGATGACCTGTAAGCAAAACACCTCCAATCTGAGGGTCTATAACATTCAATACTAACCCCATCTTCATTTTATCTTGTCCAAGGATTGCTGTAAAGGGAAAATTAATCTTTTTCATGATAATGACTGTATTCCAAAAATTCTCCGATATTTATTTTAAAAATAAACGTATACTTAATCAAAGAAAAGCGTAATCAAATAAAAATATATCAAAATTAAAAATAAGATTAAAAATATTATTGAATTTAAAATTTCTTAGATAATTCCTTCAATCTTTTATCTAATCCTTTAATTGCATCATACCACTTTGATAATATGGCATCAACTTGGGGAATAACCATTTCTTTTTCTTTATATTCCAAGAAATCCATAAGTTCCTTAATTTCCTCGATTTTTTTATTAGTTTGATCAACAAATTTAAGAATTTCTTGAGTTTGATTCTGTAAAACTTCTGGAATTCTATGAGTTTCTCCGCTTCTAGAAAGAGTTGTTAGATACTCTTCTGTCCCTAATAGTAATGAGCTTAATTGGTTTACTTTATCATCAATAGTCTTTTCATAAGTCTGGGGTATTGTTTCCTTTGGAAATAAATTAGTAACATCCACTATGAATTTTTGTGTTAAAGATACCAATTGTTCCATACTGTCAAAACCTTCTATACGATAATCTACTGTATGATATGAGGCTTCTATACCTCGATTTATATCATCCAATCTAAAAATTTTAAACCCAGGATCATGCTTAAGCTGTTTATCTGGATCTCCTTTTTTATCTGCAACTTCAATTTGGTGAATTAATCTTTGAGGATTAAAAACAAGAGAGATTGCTAAAGGATTATTTTGTTGATAAGATAAGGTAGTGCGAATGTCGATATGGCTCATCATCACTTTTTAGCTAAAGCTTGGAAAATCCAGTGCTTTTGAAGCCAGGGTGAGAGTGCCACCAACCGACTACAAATTCTGGTGGATCTTTAGAGAAGGCTTGTTCATCAATTATATATAACGCTTCATAATCTTCATCGCTCCACTTATACTGATCAATAACAGCATTTTTATCCAATTCTTGATGCATAATAGGGTATACATCTGTAATGATCACGTCATCTCCTTCATTTCGACCTGTAAAAATGCCACTTACCTCAAGCCAATCATCTTTAGGAATCCGAGCATTAGCAAATCGCACTGTAGCAGCTACAATAGCTTTATAAGCCTTTTTTGGGATTATAACAATTGCCATTTTTTTTTTAATACCTTTATATTAGATTTTTAGTTTGATATCAAAATAGTGTTAGTCTATTTATGTTTTTTTTATTGCATACTTAATTCTAGTTTTTTGATTAAATTCTTATAGGGTCAGAAGAAGGTTAACAGATAATATTTTTAATGTTAAAAAATATAAAACAAATAATAATTTAAATTCGAAAACCACCATTATAATATAACTACATTCAAAATATTAATATCTAAAAAGTGAAGTAGGTTGACAGAAAGAGGATTTGAGCCATTAACAAGTCAGCTTGGAGTGTCTGGGACTAGTTATAGGCTTCAACTAGGGCTTATCAATGAGAAATGGGCAGTTCGTTTGTTAAAAGGGAAAGATATAATCGATTCCTATGTTTTTAAGGATGAAGACGTCGAAGGTGATTTCCCGAACCAAAATTTAGTAGTAGGTTGGGTATTAAGGACTGTTGCAATTCCCAATATAAATCCACATCAAGTAATGAAAACAACCCATGCCTTAGTTAAACAAGCAATTCAAAAGAAAGAACAGAGGAAAATTATGGCTCCTATATCGGAAACTAGAGATGTTAAATTAGAAAAAGTTCCTGAAAGTGAATTAAAGAGACCGAAAGTTCAAGGTTGGGGAAAAGTAGATAGTATGAAGTCCCAACAAGAAATTGATGAAGAACAAAGACAAGCCTTTAAAGAGAGGGTAGCTGCGAGAAGTGAACAACCTCAAGCCTCATCAGCTACAACGATAAGAACATCTCGAGAATTGCCTTCAATTCCAAAAGTTGGTGGTGAAGCACAAGCTCAAGCAGGTTCAGAGAAAGAATTTTGCCCTTATTGTGGTAAAGACTTAGGATTTAGATTTTGTCCATTTTGTGGAAAACCCTTACCACACGATTAATGATTTTGTTAATATGTATTATCTTTAATATTTCTTCTTATTTACTGCAATTCATTTAAAAGAAATAATAAATTAGTTTGGGTTTCACATAAAGTATAAAATTGTTTGATAATTTAATTTGAAAAATCAAAAATTATTTTTACTTATTATTCAAATATTTAAAATCAATTAAATCATATATAATATCATTAACAAACTATATCTCAATCTTTTATAAAACGTGATTTTACTTGACATCTGATAAAAAAGTTATTATTAAGGCAGAAGCTTATTATAAAATGCTCGTACACGTCCTCCGATTTGGAAATAAAGTTATAGATCGAAGCCAATATCGTGAAGTAATGGGAATACTGATCGGGAGATTAGAAGAGGGTGAACCTGATAAAAAAGGAATAAGAGATGTTATCGTAGAAGATGCTGTTCCTATCTCCCATGGAGGGTCAATTGAAGTTGATTTTGCTCCGGAAGATTACGTAACATTTTCTATGGTTGACAACGAATATACTGATAAAGGATTATTTAGTTGTGGATGGTTCCACAGCCATCCGGGCTTAGATATATTTTTTTCAAGCACAGATGTGAAGAATCAGCTTGGGTGGCAAACTGACTTCAATCCTAGTGGAATAGGGATAGTATTTGATCATACTTATTTAGAAAAACCAGAAGATTTAGGTTTTCGCACGTTTAGATTAAATAATCCTTCAAAACCCTCAGATGGTTATTATGAAGTTAAAACAGTAGTGGAACCTCCTGATGGTAAAGAATATTATTTAAAATTGATGGATTTAATTGGCAGTATACATACTAAAGAACCTCCTATTTTAGAAATCAATGAGATGCCAGATTTATTTGGAGATATTGCATTTCCAAGTGAGGAACAACTTAGAGCTAAAAGACCAGAATTTAATGTAGAAGAAATAATATCAGCAATCCATAACGGATTGTCTAAATTTATTGATATATCAATTAACCCATTGATTTCATTTCTAAATTCATGGAGTCAAGATATAATAAAGAATATTGTCGAAAATAATTTTCAGATGAGAATGGATTTGCTCACAATAAAAGATAATATTAATAAAGGGATTTCAAATTTACAAAAGGAACTTAAATTTTCGTTCAAAGATAAATTAAATGAACTTGATATGTATATTGATGATAAATTTGAAGAATTTGGAGAAGATCAAGAAAAACTTAAAGACCAATTTAATCAATTTACTTTAGAACTTAAGGATCAATTGAATGATTTACTTGAAACAAAATTAAGAAGCTCTTTAGGTCAAATATTGAGTTCTTTTGAACAAACAACAGATCAATTCGCAAAAATTGGAACGAAAACTTCATTACTTTCTGAAAAACTGAAAAACCAATTTGTCGCGTTGAATAAAAATTCTGAGAAAATTAGAACAATCGAAAACATAACACTAGATAAAATTAATTCTCTTCAAGAGGAACTATTAGCTAAAGTTGTTAAAAATACTAATAAAATTGTAGGGAATTTCATAAATTTAAATAAAGAAACTAAAAGTTTCTTATCAGATTTAAAAGCAGCTATAATTGTACTAGAAAGTTCAAAAAATCCAATAAAGAATAAAATAGATACATTAGAAACTGAAAATAAGAGCCTTCAAAAGAATATAAAAGATTTAAGGACTGAAAATGAAAATCTCTTGAAAAAGCTTAAAAAATTGGAAGGAGGTCAATAAGAAAATGTCAAACAATGATTTAAATAATAAGTCTAATGAACATAAAATTTCAGAAAAGGGTAAAATTTTCATAACAAAAGAAGCACTTCGAAACATGATAAGCCATGTCCTAAGATTTGGCCACAAAGCAATAGAAAAAAGTAAAGAAGTAATGGGAATTTGTATTGGTAATTATGATCAAAATGAAGATAAAGTTATTATAGTAAATGCAGTGCCTGTAACACATGGTGGTACAGTAGAAGTAGGATTTGATAGAGAAGACTATGAATTGTTTTCCAATTTGGGAAAGCAGTATTCTGGAGAAACTATAGGATACTACCACTCGCACCCTTCATGGGGATTATATTTAAGCGAAAGCGATAAAAGAATTCTACAATATTTTCAAAATGAGAGAGCACCATATGGTTTTGGAATAGTATTCGATCATACCTTAATGAGTAAAGATGGAAATCTTGGATTTGAAATTTATAGGTTAGATGACTATAAAATTCCTGATAAGTATCATGAGGTTGCTTATGAAGTTGAGATACCTGCGACATTAGAATATTTTAAATGGGTTCAAAAATTTATGGAAGATTTTCATAAAAAAAGTCCTATTTTAATTAAAGAAATCAAGGAAATGAAAGAAGTAATCACAGAAGATCTTCAGGAAATTCCAATGGCTGAGAAGGATTTATTAGAAGGAGAGGAATTAGAAAAATACTCAGAAATATCAGCTGCAATTTCAGCTTTTCAAAACGGATTCGGAAAGTTCTCTGAAATTCTTATGAACACATTAAAATCTCAAATTAGTAAGTGGATTAATGATATAGATAAAGGTTCTTCAAATGGAACTGAACTATTAGTAAAATCTGTAAATAAATTAAAAGAATCGATATCTTCTGGTTTTTTAAGAGCAGATGAATGGTTTAACAGAAATATGGATAAAATTATAAGTGATTTTAAAGGAGGAGTCTCAAAATATGTAGAGGGTCCAGTTGAAATACAAAAACAATTAATAATCGATACAGCTCAAGCCAAGGAGAATCTTATTAGTGAATTGACTAATAAAGTTGATGATAACATAAAATATCTTAAAACTGATATGGATAATTTAAATAAAACAATCACAGACAAAATAACAAATAACCTCCAACTAAACTCGAATATGGAAGAATTAGTTAATAAATTGGAAACATCTATCTCTTCAACTGATAATGATCTAAAATCTATTATTCAAAATTTAGATAAAGGACTTAAGAAATCAATTTCACCACTTGAGATTAATTTTAATGAAAAAATTGAAAAAATAAGCTCAGAACTACAGCCACTTAGAGAAACTTACACAGAAATTAATAATTTACTTGAAAAACTCCAAAAAACTATTACAGATTTCCGTAATATAACTTAAAATTTATTTTAAAAGAATTTTAAGCTTGAAACTTTAGAGATTTGTAATTTATATTTAGGAATATTTGTACTTAATCTTTTTAGTTCATTTAATTTAGCGATTCGACTCAAAATCCGTCCTATTTTATCAACTTTTATATTTATACCAAAATTATCCTGAATTACCGAATTGATTTTATATGATGAGAGAACAACTATACTTGAGATATTTTTTTCACAGAGTAATTCAATTGCTCTTTTAACTAAATGGATTAATGTTTCTCTACTTTGTAATTTATTTTTTTCCATTCTCAAAATAAAAAATTTATTTTATATTTAAAAATATTTAAAGATTCTTTTTAAAACTTTCAACTAAAATTTATCTAATAGACTTTTATGATTATACTATAATTAGGTTTAAATTAAAATGATTTATTTAATTACATAATGTCTAAAAAGGAATCGCCAGAGATTAAACAAAGGAAAATCAGCTTTTTTTCGCGACTAAATACAAAAATAAGTGTATTTTTCTCAAGAGTAAAAAAAAAGTTGAAATATTTCTATGATAAAATAGTTCATCAAGAAGTGTACATTGAAGGGCAAGAACCCAAATTTTACTCATTTAAAAAGAAATTTATTGGTTTATATGGAATATTTATTTTATATGCATTCCTGTTAATTTTGGAAATTAATATTTCAAGAAATCCATTAACCACAATCTTGATGCTTCGAAATCCTTTTGCATTTTCAAACACGATTATAGTTTTTTTCTTAATTTTATCAGTGATATTTAGTATTGATAAAGTAAGGCTTTTTATCTTTGAAGAAAAATCTGCAATCAAGCAATTCATCTTATATGTTGGGTTAATAGTTAGTCTCTACTTCATTTTTTTATTTATAGGTACGAGTATTAATTTTACAACCTATTTATTGTTATTAGCAATGATATGGCTATTCCTTTTAAGTAGCAGGTTTTATATTTATTCGCGTAAATTTTCTACTAAAATAGAAGCCAGATTCATTAAAAAATATTCAATTCCTAGATATGTAGGGGTATTAATCATCCCTTTTGTAATTTTAAGTATTTTAGTTATAATTTCATTATTTTACAGGAGCTTCTTAGTATTTTTATCTTTAGATTTTTTTAGCCATTTTGACCCTGAAAATGCAGTAAAAGTATATGAAACAGAAATGCGCCTTGTTATGCCTTTAATTTATTTGAGTTTAGTTGCAACTCTTTTATTTATTATTTTTGAAATAGTCTTTACGAGAAGACGAGCTGAGACAAAAAGAGCTGGTTCTTTCGATAATTTTACTTTCTCACTAATAGTATTCTTCATATTTTTTTTTCAAATATTACAAATAACAATTTTTCTTGTTATGCGCCCTGAAACTATTTTAGCTTTCAAAGCAACAGTTGGGGCAACAGAGTCAGCATTTTCATACATATTTCTTTTTGAATTTTTAATTTCTATGTTTTTCCTATATCGTATAGTTAAAAAAACAGGACAATCTTTAGGTTGGCAGATTTTAATCTTTAAAAAAGATGGATTAATTTTATTTCTTTTAGCTTGTGTACTTGCTCAAACTTTTACTCGATATATTAATATCGCTGAAATTCCTAATCAAACTCTAAGTTTTGTAGGACAAATCTTATCATTTGATAAATACATCATATCTGTTTTAATGATCTCTTTCTTAGGTTTGACAATATTAATATATTATCTCAAACCTCATGAAACTTCGATGTTTATGAGATTACAAAAGGAAACTGTAAGTGAAGAAGAAAAAAATATGGAAAAGATATATAAAATTATTAGGAGTGAATATATAAGAAGAGGAGAAGCATTCCCAATCGAGATACTTGAGCGTGAATTGATTAAAGCGACTCAATTATCAAAAGCAAATGTCTATTCTAAGATAAGACAATTAGTAGAAAAAGATATGGACATTCTTATTACACAAAAGAGAGATGAATTTGGCAAACCGATAAAAATCATCGATTTTACTTCCGTCACTGAACGATTTGAGAAAAAAGAAGTAGCAGAACAAAAAGCAAAGAAATATTTACAGGAAAGATTATTTAAAACCGCAACTGCGAGAGCGAGCGGGGTAAGTAGATTAAAAACTAAAGCTGAATCGGACAGAGCTTCGGATAGATTTATTGAATCCCTTACAACAAATTATAGAAAAAAGCATATAGATGAAAAAAAAGTTGAAAAAATTAAAGAGGAAGCACATGTAACTGAGACTTTTAAAGCAACATTATCAGAAGATCTAAAAAATCAGATTATTACTATCATAAAAAAAGAATATATGTATAGAATAGAAACTCCACAAAAAAATCCTGAGTTTTATATTTTTATTTCAGAAATTATTAATCAGCTAGAACGCAATACTAAAATACCTTTAGGAGAATTATATTTTATTTTAGACGAAATTAGTAAAATAGACTTAGAATTTACGTTAATTGAAAATCCCGAGGAACCTGAGGATAAACGGATTAAATTGTTGCCGTTTTCAGACGAAAGTATGAATTATTCACTAGCTCATTTTAGACCTGAAGAATATTCTGCTTTTAGAGTTTTAGTTTCAAAAAATTTCCTAAGAGCTATAAAATCTAAGAAAGAAAAGAGGATTATTTTCCAGTTGAAAAAAGACATTCCGAATCAAACTGAAAGTCAGAAATCTTGGCTTGAATTGCTAAATATCTTACATAAAAATTATCCATTATATACAGAACAATTGGAATTTATCCCAAATAAAGCAAAGTTGAGAAAACAATTAGATTCAATTATTAAATTTTTAAAAAAAAAATAGATTTGAATCAAATGAATAAGTAATTCCTTACTTTTTTTAATTTTCAAATTTAAAAAAAAGAAAAGAAATTTAAAATTTTAATATTTTATTTCGAAATCTAAAAGATATAACTGAGATCACACAAATTAGGCTTATCAAAAGCGAAATGTTGTATCCAGGGATTGCTCCTGGCCCAGGTATTTTAACTAGAACTGAGTTTACATTTTCGATATTGCCCACTTTATCAATTGAATAATATGAGATATTATAATTACCGGATTTAAAATCAGATAAATCAAATGGAGTGCTATAATTAATCCAATCACCATCATTAATTGTATACATAATCGATGCAACCCCTGAGCCATCTCCATCATCCGCAGTTAAATTGAAAGTCGTTGATTTATTTACTATATTAGGTGCTTTATGCAGTGTAAATAAAATTATTGAGGTTGGTGCATTTGTATCTTTAAAAACAGAGACCTTCGAAGTTCCTTCAAGACTCATCCAATCATTCGCAAAAAATTCAATATACACTACATCATCCTCTTTTTTATCCCATTCTATTTGACTGATCATACCTACTGCTCCACTAAAAGTGATATTAGTTGTTCCTCCATCTAAAGTATACCATGTTGTATGTAACTCTGATTCAAGAATAGAAATATCAAAACTTGGGGCAATAATGCCATAAAATTCATTTTGGCTTGGTGAATTAATCAGAATCTTTGGTGGTGAATTGATTTTTACTAAACACAAATCGAACTCATTCGTGTTATTCCAAGTGCTTCCTGCGAGATAAATATTCTCTGATGAATCCAATGCTACTCCATAAGCATAGTCCTCATAACCTCCGTCCCACGTATAATCCCATTGACATTTACCAGAGTTATCAATCTTTACTAGATACATATCATATTCCGACTCACCAATGTTATATCTATATCCAGCAAGATAACTATTGCTAGTTGAGTCTAATACTATTGCGTATGCATACTCATCATATATGGACGCATATGTACAATTCCATTGATATTGTCCAGAGCTGTCAAATTTTACTACACACATATCTGAGTCCCCCAGAGTAGTATCATACGTATATCCTGCAAGATAAATATTATCTAATGGATCTAGTGCTATTGCATAAGCACCTTCATCATTATTTCCGCTCAATGTGCGATTCCATTGATAATGCCCAGAATTGTTAAATTTTACTAGAGCCACATCCGCATAACCCATACTCCAAGACTCTCCCGTAAGATATATATTATTTGATGAATCCAAAGCTACTCCATAAGCAATATCATCATCACCTCCATCCCAAGTGCTGCTCCATTGATAATGCCCAGAACTGTTAAATTTTACTAGAGCCACATCCGCATAACCCATATTCCAAGACTCTCCCGCAAGATATATATTACCTGATGAATCCAATGCCATTGCGTTTGCATAATCTTCGTCACCTTCATCCCATGTACGATTCCATTGATAGTGCCCAGAGCTGTTAAATTTTACCAAACACATGTCATATTCTCCCTCCATATCAGTTACCCCCGCAATATAAATATTGCCTGATGAATCCAAGGCTATTGCTCTAGCATGATCCTCATCATAGGGTCCACCCCAAGTAAGACTCCATTGATATCCACCAGAGTTGTTACATTTTACCAAACACATATCCCAACCTCCATCATACGGATAGCCACAATCTCCCGCAAGATAAATATTGTCGGACGAATCTAATGCCATTGCCCAAGCAATTTCCCAGTCTACTCCCCCCCATGTAAGATTCCATTCGTACGCAATCGAATTACTGGAAGTAAAAATGGATCCTATATTCTCCTTATCGCTTTCTTCTTGAACTCTATCACCAATGTTATAATTCTGGAACAAGAAGGTAAGATTCAAAAATACAAATATTAATATAACAAAAAAAAATTTATTTTTCATTAATTTCGCCATTTTATTTTAAATTATAAATTAAATCTTCTGACTTTTTATTTGAAGATCTAATCACAAAATTGTCAAGTTATTATTTAAACTTTTTTGTAAAAAAGTTGCTCAAAATTAATTTGATAAAAACACCTGCATATCAGCTTTTTGATAATTCCGCTATGTTTTAGCAATTTTTTTCCCAAAAATCAAAAATAAATTGAAAATAAATAGAAAAGTTTAGAAAATTTTTTTCTTTTGGTTATTTAAAAAAGATAAAGATTAATTATTGAGAGATTTGTTAACGAAAACAACATCTAAATCATCTTCTAACATTTTTATTGGGCTATCTTCTTTTCAAATGCTTGCAATGTTTAGAAGGGGTTTATTTTACACTTTTTTATCTATCTATTTAAAAGAATTTTTAAATTTGTCAGTGTGGGAAACCACTCTATACGCAACGCTTCCTATGATCATGAGTGTTATATTTCAGAACTTTGTGTGGGGGCCTATTAGTGATAAATTTCAACGCCGCCGTACTTTAATAATTTTAGGTGAGATTCTCGCGGGAATTGGCACACTTAGTATTTGGTTAATACATTACTCATTTAATAATCTATATCTTGCGGGATATGTAATTATAATTGGTCTGAGCTGTGTAGAAATGTTTTGGTCAATGTCCAATATTGGTTGGAGCGCATTGGTTACTGATTTATATCCTTATGAAAAACGTACAAAAATTATGGGTGAACTTAATAGTATAGGAGGATTGGGGCGTATTATTGGAATATTTATAGGTGGATTTTTGTATGATCAAGGTTTGGGATTTAGAAACGGACCATTGTTTTTTATTGCATCGTTTGTAATGTTTATATCTACTTTACCTATGTTATTATGTCCAGAAGGAGGGATCAATTTAGAAGAAAAAGAGGAAAAAGATCTTACTGAATTAAACAATAAAAATAATCAAAAAAATATAGTAATCTTTATTGTATTCATTATTTCATTGGTTTTTATTAATTTTGGAAGAAATTCAATCGCAGTTCCGTATTCTCAATACCTCTCTTTGGATTCGGGGTTTAATGTTGGTAGTATAATGCTAAGTTTTATAGCAAATATGCGTTCAGTAGCAGTAATGATAATTGGATTTATAGCAGGATTTTTAAGTAAAAAATTTGGTCATTTTCGAGCATTAATAATTGGAACTTCTATAGGAATTATTGCTTTAATAATTACAGCCACTACCATTCATTTAGAACTCATTTTTGTAGGAGGATTCTTAATAGGGGCAGCAGAAGTCATAATATATGCATCTTCATATTCAATCGCTTCAAATCTAATTCCAGCAAGGATTCGCGCAAAACTGTTTGCGGTATATAATACTACTTTTTTCTTGAGTTGGGGGTCAGCAAGTACCTTAATTAGTGGCCCACTGATAGATGCTCTTATAAATCAAGGAAAAAGTGAAGTTTTTGCGTACCAGATGGCATTTCTCATAGGTGCTTTACTTTGCATTATTGGACTGTTAATATTTATTTTATTAGAAATTTGGTTGAAAGTAAAAGAGAAAAAGATACTAACCAATTAAAGATAATTATTCTTTAGATTCCCACCACTCTGAAATGGATGCTATATATTTATCATCCCATAAAGTCATTATTTTGCATTTTTTAGTACATTCCAGACATTTTTCAGGATAATAAATCGGATGAGAGATGTATTTTTCTCCACCATCAGGCAATAAGACCACCAATGTGCCAGATTCCATTTTGCTAACTGTTTTTATAGCTGCATGCATTGCAGCACCTGAACTAATGCCCGTAAAAATACCTTCTTGTAAGGAGAGCATTCGAGATGCATGTTCAGCATCTTCCTCTTTGACATATATTTTTTCATCGATTTGAGATTCATCATATATTTCAGGGACATATGACACTTTTAGATTCTTTAACCCTTGGATAGGTGCTTCCATCTCAGGTTCAACAGCAATTATTTTTATATTTGGATTGTGTTCCTTTAACCTTTTAGATACACCCATCAATGTTCCTGAAGTTCCTAATCCTGCTACAAATACATCAATTTCACCATCAGTATCTTCAATAATTTCTTCTGCTGTATACCTATAATGGGCTAAAGGATTGTTCTCGTTAGCGTATTGATTAGGGAAGAAATATTTTTCAGGATTTTCTTTTAAAATTTGTTCTACATAATCTTGTGTTCCGTCCATTCCTTTATCTCCAGGAGTTAATGTTATTTTTGCTCCATAAGCAGTCATTATTTTACGTCTTTCTACTGACATGGTTTCGGGCATAACTATTTCTAAAGGATAACCTTTTGCTGCACAAACTAAGGACAATCCAATGCCTGTATTTCCACTACTTGGCTCTATTATAACCTTTCCTAGTGTTAGTAATCCCTTTTTCTCAGCCTCTTCTATCATTGATATAGCAATTCTATCTTTAACAGATCCTGAAGGGTTATATTTCTCTAATTTTGCTAACATTAACACATTAGGATTTGGATTACTTTTATTAATACGAACTAATGGAGTTCTGCCAATTAATTTTAAAATATTCGAATAATATCTCATTTTTAATACCTTTTAGAATACTTTTTTGGTCTTAGTTCAAAGTAAAATTAAATGATTATAATATTAACAACATCATAAATAATGTTAAAAATATTAGTATTTGTTAAAAGATTTTAATAAAAT
>CAYSZJ010000017.1:0-48422 GCA_964435435.1 uncultured archaeon | reverse complement strand
AAGAAGCAGATGAACTTGAAAAAGCTGGAAAGTTAGCTAACCCATATATAGAAACATCTGAAAGACGCCAATATATCGAAAAAATTGTCACTGATATCTTTAAGAAACTTAGAAAGGAACAATCAAATGCTCCTTTCCAAGAAATATAAGATTTACATGACTTTAAATTAGGAGAAATATGACTTTTTCTAATACTTTAGTATTATTACCATAAAATTTCTCTTTTTTATTATTATGACAGTCAACAAACCTATAAAAAATAAAATAACCGCAAATATACCTTCTGAAGCTTTACGATCAAAGCACTATCTATATTATTTATTAGGGATTTTATCTTTATTTGTAGCCTTTCGCTCATATACTATAGATGGACCAAAAACTACTGCTCTTGTTTGGTATTTTTTCCCGAATTTAGATTTCGAAACCGGATTGACATATCTTTCATATGTTGGAGTCATTGCTGGATTGGGAAGCTTTTGTTCTATTTTTATCCAAAAATTTGCCGATAAAGTAGGGAGAAAGCCTATTTTGATTCTTATTAGTACAATTTTAACAGTAATGCCATTAATTCAAATTTTAACGAGTTCTATTCTCATTTTTACAATTACAGCTTTTTTTTTGACATTAGCAGCAAATATTAATGTGTGGATGATCTATGTAAATGAAGAATATCCAAAAGGGAAAAATGCGAAATGGTCAACGATTATTTTACTTATAGGAATAATTGGACCTATAATTTATTACATAAATAGTTCAATTTTCATCACTAATGATAAAACTTTTACCATTTTACACTGGAAAGGTGTCTTATATTTCTCAGTAATAACAGGCTTAATCATTACCTTATTGATAATTTTTACTATAAAAGAAACTTCCGCTTATGTATTCAAAAAAAAATTAGGAGATATAGAATTAAACGAAAAGCCTCAGGTTAAATATTCTTTTAGAGAAAGTATTAGAATAATTTTTAGGAGAGGGAGAAAGAAGAGTTATATTGTTTTAATTGTAATTTCAGTTTTATTTAGTATTGCAGTTGGATCAGGTAATTTATTAGAACCATATATGATGAATTATTCATTAATGACTTCTGAAGAATTTAGTATTATTTTAATGGTTGGGTTATTTGGGCTCATAATTTTTTATATTTTAACGGGGAAAATAGCAGATCGCTCCGGTAGAAGAATTTTATTAATCATTTAATGTTTTATATACCCCATATCTGTAATATTACAATTTACTTGGGGAGCTCATATTCAAAATGAACAAATGAGATTTATCATAAATATAATATTAAAAATTCTTGGAATGTCAACTAGGGCAGGATTATAAACGTTGTTAATGATAGTTTCGATTGAAGTTATACCTACAGAAGTAAGAGGGGTTGGGAATGGTCTCTTGGTTTTGTTAATGAACATAACAGGGTTAGTTCTAGGCGTTTTAATAGCCCCATTGTTTCCAATATTAGGGATCCAGTTTATAGCTCTCATTTTGGCATGCTTTATGTTCCCTGAAATTCCGCTTGTTATAATCTATATACCAGAAAGCTATGGTATAGATTTGAAAACAGTGGAATAGTATCAAATTTTCTCTTTGGTCTAAGGAATTAAGAAGGAGAAAAAATTAAAGCTGTCTTTAAAAGGTTCAGTAGAGAAAAAAAAATAGAAAGAATTAAGCTTTAATCTCTTACTTTTCCTTTAACTTAATAAACTCTTTATCCTTTTTAATAAAGTAAACCCACGCGTTTCGAGACATCAGACAATAATCTTCTTTACCAATCTTTTCAAGAAGCTTAATTCTCCACTTTCGCGCTTCAATATTCTCTGGATCTGCTTGAATTAGAACATCCAACACTTCTAATGCCAATTGTGCTTGATCCTGTTCTAAACGTTCTTCTACTCTCCTTAAAATTTTCTCTGAATCTCCTATAAGCTTGAATATTTCGCCCATAACCTCTTTTTCAGGTCTAGGTAAAAGGTGGGCTGGATTGTCATCAAAATAGCCATGATACCAACGATACACATTAAACACAAAGAATTCTGGTCTAGAATAGGTTGTTTGAAGAAACGGGCTTTTCTTTAGATGATCAGGAATTTTTACTTTATGAATCATTTCTGTTATATGAACTCCTTGATTTATATAATCAACAACTTGGTCATGTAAAGAACGAATCACTTCGATATGATCATTTAGAGCTTTCATAACGTCGTCACCTTTAACCATTACTCCCGCACCACCATAGAAAATGTGCTCGGGCTTTAATTCCCTTATCCTTTCTAATTCTTTTGCCCAATCCAATGCGAAGCGGGTTGGTTTCCATGGATTGCCTATATTAGGAAAACTTCTAATCATTAAATCCCCTATGAACGCGGCTTTAAGTTCTGGTACATACACCCATACTGCATCATCTGTTTCTGCTCGAGTTGTATGAAGCTCAAAGGTTTTATCCCCCAATGAAATTGTCATATCACCGAGAAATGTTTTAGTAGGATAAATTACATCAAGTTTTGGAACAACTTCAGGGAAACCAAATTGTTGAGCATCCTTTCTAGCTTTATATGGGGCTAACATTTGATATTTATCCAGCCGATTTGGTAAGTATTTGCTAGCAATAACCTCTGGGTTATCATCCATAAGGACATTGGCCCCTAGGACGTGATCTAGGTGACCATGGGTGTAGATTATGTATTTAATTTTATCTTTGATTCGTTCTCTAACTTTCTTAGCCCAGCCTCTAGCTAATAACGTATCAATTAATACTACTCCATCAGTTGTTTGAATCCATCCACAACTAGATAAAGGAGCCACGGCAGTATATACATCTTTAATTGGATTATCAAAGGTTACTTCAAATGTAAGTACCTCTATGGGTTTCACGTTGTCAGATTGCTCTTTATTCTCTTTAGGCATAATTTTAAACCAATAATTTTAATAATATAAAAAGAAAAAGAAAGTTAAAAATTATTTCATATTAACAAATTTTCCACTCTTAAACAATTCACATGGTTTAAGATATTCACTACCAATTTTTTCAGCGAATTCTTCTAATACCTTAACGAGTTCTTGCCAATTTTTTATACCATATTCAAAGGGTCCTGGAAAGTTCATACCAGCCATATTTGCATCATCTATAATTTTCCAACCAGAGGCTATTCCTTCTTCTAATATTCTACACCCTTCATTTAGACGGATAGCAAGACCAATTCTATGGTCTACCAATCCAGCTTTTTTGATTTTAGAGAAATCTGGTTGTGGTCTTCCCTTGGACCAATCATAGAATCCTTGTCCTGTTTTTCTTCCCCATTTTCCTTCTTTAAACATTTTTGTGATAACTTTTCCTGGCCTGAAGTCTTCATGTAATGTTTCAGCATAATAATTTCGTACATGATATCCAGTATCAATTCCTGTGTAGTCTGATAAAACCAATGGAGACATAGGTCCCCCACTTCCATAATCTGCGTCTAAAGATTCAAATGGGATCCCCTTTTCTAGACATAGATCAAGGAGATAAGTGGAGTAGATCGAGCCTGGTGCATTTAATCTATTTACAATAAACCCTGGACGATCTTTTAAGACTCTCGCGATATATCTTTCGCCTCTAAGACATGGCAAACTTTCACTTACCTTTACGCCAATTTCCATTGATTCTTCAGAAGTTTTTTCACCAGCAATAACTTCTATTAACCTCATTAAAGGTGCTGGATTGAAAAAATGCATACCGATACATTTATCTGCTCTATTTGTAGCAGTTGCCATTTCAGTTATAGACATTGTTGATGTGTTTGAAGCAATTATAGCATGAGGAGGGGCATTTTCATAACAAGTTTTAAATATCTTTTTCTTCACATCCATATCCTCCACTACAGCTTCTATAATCAAATCAGCATCCTTTACAGCAGAAGCTAAATCTAAACTTATTTTCATTCGTGCCATATTTTCTGCTGCATTTAATACTCCTTTGGATTCAAGTTTATTCAATCCACTTTCAATACTAACTACAGCTTTATCAATGATTTCCTGAGAAATATCGACAAGAGTTGTATTATATCCTGCCATTAATGAGATCTGAGCAATCCCATTACCCATTAACCCAACACCGATTACTACAATATTTTTAACATCTACCATCTTATTTTAACACCCTCATATTCAATTGTATTTTAATTAAAATAAATATACGAAAAAATTAAAAAAAATATATTTTGCTTATTTTAAATATCCATAAGCATTTTTCAGACGTTTTTCTGCATCGCCTACAATATCCTCAACAATTTTCTTCACATTTTCTAGGCTGGATATAACTCCAATACTTTGCCCTAAGAGAACAGCTCCTGAGTGAACGTCTCCTGTATAAGCTGCTTCGTATGCCCTTCCTTCTGCAATTATATCTTCTTGAGTCATGCCTGATTCTTCAGCCATTTTAGCTTCCTTATCGGCTACCAGCCCGTGATGTAATGAATATTCATTTTTCCATAACCGAATGGGTCCCAAAGCTCCTGTTACCAACATAGTGTCTTGAGCTTTTGCTGGAGGGACAACGTTTTTATATTCTTGGCTAAACTCGCTATCATTCGAAGCAATAAATCTCGAGCCCATAGCAACAGCTCCTGCACCCATAGCTAACGCAGCAGCAAGCCCTTCACCTGTGGCAAATCCTCCACATGCTACTACTGGAAAATCTGGGTATTTCTGCATAACTTGTTGCAATAAGACTAAGGTACTCACTTTCTCATAAGATTGATGACCTCCTCCTTCACCACCAGTAACAACTAATCCATCGACATTTGAAGCAACACACTTATCAGCAAGCCATAAAGCAGGGGCTACGTGAAAATGCTTAATTTGTGAACCACTTTCTTTCAATTTTTGGTAAGCTTTTGATTGTGGTAGCGTTTTTGAAGACCCTGCACTTGTAATAGCATAAACACACTGTTCTTTTACTCTTTGATTTTCCATAACGAACTTAGAAATTTCTGTAACTAGGGCTGGAACCGCGATTTCCCTTCGAGAAGTCCTTATATTAAAGCCGAATGGTTTATCTGTATGTTCAATCACAGTCAACATATTTTCTTTCATAATTTCAATGGGATTTCTTCCCTTCTCATAGTCGCTTATTAAAGCACTATGGCTTAATAAACCAAGACCGCCAGCTTCTGAAACTGCTATTGTCAACTCGGTCGTGTAAAAAGGACCCATTGGAGCGGCTATAATAGGATGTCTAATCCCTAACATTTTGGTTACATTCGTTTCTAATACCATTTTAACCTCACATTTAACTTTTTAATATTAACTAAAATAATTAAGAAAATATATTAAAGTTAGAGATTTTTGGTTGATACCTTACTTCCGTAAGTTTTAATCTTTCCCTTCATTTTTCAATTTTAAATAAATAGAATAATATCTGAAGTGAGTACTATTAATACGTTAAAAGTTGTTATTTATGGAGTTGGTGGAATTGGTGCTACTCTTGGAGGGTGGTTAACGCAAGGTTATGACAACGTTTACTTATTAGCGCGAGGTGAAAATGCAAAAGCGCTTAAAACTAATGGTTTAATTCTTTACGAAAGGGAAAATAATAATCCAGCACCTATAACTGTAAACGTGATCGAAGACTTAAATGAACTTACTAATATTGATGTCGTAGTAATCATCGTTAAAAATTATGATTTAGAGGAAGTTGCGAGGGATATTTCAAAGAAATTAGGAGATAAACCTATAATCGTTGGATTACAAAATGGTTTTGAGAATCAAAATGTTTTACCAAAATATTTTACCAAAATTGTTTATGGTGTCGTTGTACAGTCAGGTTGGCGAGATAAAGCTGGAATCTTTGGAACCAGAGGTAAAGGACACTTAACTCTTGGAACCCCCAATAATGAAAATCAGGAAATTGTAAAAAAAGTTGTAGAAATTCTCAATAGTGGAATCCCATCAAGAATGACAGAAAGATTTCAGGATGCTGCTCATTCGAAATTGATTTTAAACCTTTCGAATTCAACTTTCACATTAATTAGTCCTGATCTTAAAAACGATGATGCAATATTCATGCTTTGGAATATTTTTTTGAACGTATATCTCGAAGGTGTAGAGGTTGTAAAAGCTGCGGGATATGAGGAATACGATTTAAAAGGATTACCCTCTTGGAAAGTTATGGAATTAGGTAAAAATATTGATAAAACAACAGCAATTAATAATTTTAGACGAAACCTTAAATATTCATGGTTCAATAGTATGGCTCAAGATATTATATATCGTCAGAAAAATCAATCTGAGCTTGAATCATTGACTGGATATCTTGTAAAATTAGCGGACTCATTAAACATTAAAATTCCCTATAATAGAGTAATCTATGAGCTTAGTAAGCAACAGTTTAAAATGAAACCTTATCAACCTTTACCAGTTGAAACTGTGTGGGAAGAAATCAATAAAAGTCTAAATAACAAATAGAAATTAATATTAATTACTAAAAATTTCATTTTATAAAATTAAATTAATGATTCAAAAATGAATGAAATTAAAGGAACTCGAATTTTGGGAGCCCCGAATGCAGATTTTACTAATCCTATAAAGGATGTTCATACAGCTAGATTACCAATAGCCGGATGTGCGTGGGTTGAGACTACTGATGGAGTTGTACTTATAGATACAATAGCGAGAGTTGGTGTAGCAAAAGAAGTCTTCAAAAGAATTAAAGGGACGATTAAATATATTATTTATACTCACGGACACGGCGATCATGTTGGAGGGGCAGCAGCATACTTAAAAGATAATCCAGAAATTATAGCAAGCAAATATTTACCAGATCGGTTAGATAAATATAAAATGCTTGCTCCTCATCGCGCACATATTACAGCAGTACAATTTAATGTTCCGGAAATTGTTAGAACTCCAGAATTTGTGTATCCCACTAAAACCTTTTTAGGAGATATGACACTTAAACTTGGAGATAAAACCTTTGAACTTCATAGTGTAAGAGCAGAAACCGATGATGCGGTGTGGGTGTATGTTCCTGAACTTAAGGCTGCGTTTATAGGAGATCTTATCATTGCGGGTTTACCAAATGTAGGTAATCCTTGGAAACCTACTCGATTTGCATTAGATTGGGCAAAAGCTTTAGAAGATGTAAGAGCTCTCAATCCTGAGCATGTATTTTGTAATGGCGCTGGTTATTATTATAAAGGAAAGAAAGCACTAAAAATATTAGATTCTAACATAACTGCGATTCGAAATTTGCATGATCAGGTAGTCGATCACATCAATAAAGGAACACATATTACTGAAATGATTCATGAAATTAAGCTGCCAGATCACCTAGCGAATGACCCTTATTTAAGACCATTATATTCGAGAACAGAATTTTTTGTGTTTAATGTATACCGTTGGTATCACGGATTTTTTGACGATAACATTGCCCATCTCCTACCCAGGCAAGAAAAGGAGGTCATGGTTGAAATAAATAATCTTATCGGGGAGTCAGATAAGATTTTAAGGAGAACAAAAGAATTACTAGACCAAGGTCAAGCCCAACTTGCATTAGAAGTCTTAGATGTTCTAATTCAAGCAGACCCAGAAGATATTGAAGCGCGGAAATTAAGGATTGAATTGCTAAAAAAACTAGCTGCTGGTGATTATTGTTTAATGTCTCGTAATGCTTGGGTTTATTTTATTGACAAAGACAAAGAATTCTTAAATTCAAAATCAAAAAAGGAAGAATGAAGAATTAACCACTAATTTTTTTAACTTTTTTAAAGAACTATGAATAATCTAATTCTCTAAGTTAACACTCGTCCATTAATAAAGAATAGTATGAAAAAAATGAGAATATCATGATGGAAATAAGTTATAAAGAATATTATAATAAAGTTTTAGGAGCATGGATAGGGAGAGTTGTGGGAGATTTTGTTGGGATTCCAGTAGAGTTAAGATCTTATGAAGATATAAAAGAAAAGTATGGTGATATTACAAATTATCCTGAGCCAATAGATCTAAATCATGTTAATGATGATGAAATGTACGAGATCATTGCGTTGATTGCTTTAGAAAAATATGGTATCGAGATAACAGCAGAACAAATTGCTCAGGAATGGGTTAATCTCCTCAAAAGAGAAGATAATGTATTTACTGCTGAAAAAATAGCACTAAATAACTTAAAGGCAAATATTAAACCACCTCAATCTGGAATTTTGAACAATTTTTATTTTGATTTTATAGGTGCTCAGATGAGAGCTGATATTTGGGGATTGATTACTCCGGGTTGTCCAAATCTTGCTAAGAATTATGCTGAAATAGATGGTTCAATTTCTCATGTTGGACTTGGGATTGAAGGAGAAGTGTACATTGCAGTTTTAATATCTCAAGCGTTCTTTGAACTGGATATTAGACATAATATTAATACAGCTCTCCAATATCTCCCTTCTGAAAAAGAAAGTCTATATACCCAGATGATTAATAAAGCAAAAAAAATATATGAACAAAATCCAAACGATTTTAGAGCTGCCAGGAAGATTTTACTAAGAGAATTTTGGATAGAAGAGATGGTAGAAAAAGTGCTTAATTCTTCTTTAGTTTTTCCTATAGAAAGAAGGATATTGTTAAATACTCGTCTAGGAGGAGTGCATGTATTACCAAATATTGGAATAATCATATTAGCTCTTCTATATGGTGCCCAAAATAAGCAAGATCCATTTGGAAAATCTATTTGTATTGCTGCTATGATGGGATATGATACAGATTGTAATTGCGGCAATATTGGAGCAATATTGGGTGTTCAAATTGGTGCGGAGAAAATTCCCTCAAAATGGAAAGATCCTTTACAAGATTCTTTCTCCACATATGTAAAAGGTTATGAAAAGTGGAAAATATCTGAACTTTCGCAAAGAATTACTGAAATGGGAGTTAAAGTCATACAAAATAAATCCAACAATATAGTCAGAATTGATAAATAAAGAAGCTTCATTTAGAAACGACATAATTTATTATATAAAATACATTTTAGATTGATAATCGTAAAAAAAATTAAATAATTGAATTGAAATGATACAAACTAAATTTCAAGAAATTATTGGAACTAAATATCCAATAATTCAGGCTGGAATGGGGCCTTATGCAACAACTAAGTTATGTATCGCTGTGGCGAAAGAAGGTGGATTAGGGTTAATTTCGACAATTGGTATGGCAGGACCAGACGTAAATTTTATCCCTGAAAAAGATCGAAAGCTTGATTTTGGAGTTGGTGGTAGCCCTAAAAATGTTCTTAAACAGACGATAAGGTATGTTTTTAAAAAGCTCAAAGTATACCCCGAAGCTGTATTTGGTGTCAACATACCAATTGCTAAAGAATTTACAATGGTTTCAAGGCAATTCATGAAAGCTGTTATCGAAATTTTTGAAGAAATACCAGAAGCAAAGAAACAATTGAAAGTTATTGTTACATCTGCAGGAGATCCGCTTCCTTGGGCGATAAATGCAAGGGAAAAGGGTTCAAAAAGAGCATTTCTAGAAATCAAGAAAGAATTGCCTACATTAGTATGGTGTCAAGTATGTCCAAATGTAAGAGGAGCAAAAAGAGCCGAAAGGTCTGGGGTAGACATAATTATTGCTTCTGGTAGGGAAGGAGGAGCACATTGTTCTTGGAGAGACACATCATCCATGGTTCTTCTCCCTGAAGTAGTTAGAACAGTCAGTTTACCTGTAGTGGGTGCCGGAGGTTTTGCTGATGGCGCATCCTTAGCAGCTGCTCTCGCTTTAGGAGCTATTGGAATACAAATGGGGACCCGATTTATCGCTACTCAAGAAGGTGATTTTGAGCAAATGTGGAAAGAACAACTAGTGAAGGCTACTGAATTTGATACAATCGTAGGAAGGGGAATATTTGGTCCTATGAGATTCTTAATTAATGCTGCCTCTCTTGAAGTTATTGATGAAACTATTAAAGGAGCCTCAGATCTTTATCGTGGTAAACCTTGTCCTTCGACAGATGAAATTCGTAAATTAGAAGAACGAGGTTTCAGAAAACTAGTAGATGAAGATGAAAATGAAAGTCTTATGAACGCGGGAGTTGTTACTGGAAGAATTCACTCGATACCAACAGTTCATGAACTAATTCAAGGTATTATGGCTGAGGCAGAAGAAATTATTTTAAGTCTACCAAATAAAGTAGTAAAAGAAGAAAATATTATAATAGAGTGATGAAAAATGAAAGAATTAAGAGAATGTGTAGTTATTGATGCTATTAGAACACCAGTAGGAAAATCAAGTAGAGCGCAAATGAAAAAACTTGGAGGAGCGTTTAGAGAATGCTCAGCGCAAGACTTATTAATAACAGTGTTACAGCAGATTGTTGAAAGAACAAAAAAAATATGTCCAGATTTCGATCCAAAAGAAATTGAAGATTGCCATGTGGGATGTTTATCACAAATGGGAGAACAAGGTGGCAATATTGCAAGGTTTGCATTATTAATGGCAGGATTACCTGAAGAAATAGCAGGAGCAACTGTTAATAGATATTGCAATGCAGGACTTCAAGCCGTCAATACAGTGGCTAACGCGATAAAAGTTGGTGATGGTGACATTTGTATTGCTGGAGGAATCGAATCAATGACACATTATGCAATGGGTTCAGACATGCAAATTTTTAGATATATTCCAAAGTATCCTGTGATTTATTCACAAAAAATGAGGGATGATCCGGTGAGAAAAATGGTCCCCCAAGGTGTTTCATCTGAGTTGATAAACGATAAATATGGTTTTTCACGAGAAGACCTAGATCAATTTGGCATGTGGAGCCATCAAAAAGCCACTAAAGGAATGCGTCGTGAAGAAGAATACTTCAAACGCGTGGTTCCAGTTACTTATTTGAAGAGGTATACGGATGAAGAGATGAATCCGATTATAGATGAAAAAACAGGAAAACAGAAAAAAGAAGAAGTCACAGTTACAAAAGATCAAACAGTGCGTGAGATATATCTGGATAATCCAGAAAAAGGATGGGAGATGATCAGTAAATTGAAACCAGTATTTAGGTCTCCCGAAAAAGGTGGGAAAGTAACTGCTGGAAATTCTTCACAAATAGTTGATGGTGCGGGAGCAGTATTGTTAATGTCGCGAGAGAAAGCAGATCAACTTGGATTAAAGCCAATGGCTCGAATACTATCAACTGCAGTTGCTGGTGGTGAGCCTGTTATCATGCTTTTGGCACCAATTCCCGCCATGAGAAAAGCTTTAAAACGTGCTGATCTTACAATAGATGATATGGATGTAATCGAACCTAATGAAGCCTTTGCGAGCCCATGTTTGGCATTTGCAAAGGATTTCGGTTATGAATTTGATGATTCCAGGGTTAATCCTACGGGAGGTGCAATCGCAATAGGACATCCGATAGGGGCTAGTGGAGTGGTTTATTTCACAGAAATGGTACACTACTTGAAGAATAACAATAAAAAATACGGTGTGCAATTAATGTGTGGCGGTGCTGGTGTGGGTATTTCAACTGTGATTGAAGCCCTTTAATTACTAGAGGAACCCTTAAGCGTTAATTAATAATAATTTCTTTTTTTAGAAAATTTATAGTTTTTTAAAATTTTTATTAACTTTTAAAAAATTAAATATTATACAATCTAAATTTAATTAAAACAAACAAAATATAAGAGTTGAAAAATATGAGTCCTGATTATGAGACTATTATTTATGAAAAGAAGGAAAAAGTTGCTGTCATAACTCTTAATCGTCCTGAGAGAATGAATGCAATAAATATACAAATGAATGCTGATTTGAAAAATTCACTGAAAGAAGCAAAGGAAGATTCAGATGTGAGAGCAATAGTTATAACAGGAGCTGGAAAAGCATTTTGTGCAGGTGCAGATGTTCAGGAGTTCGCAAGTGGTAAATTTGGAAAAGGTGCTTCAGGAGGGGCGGTTTTTATCCACCCGTATGATTTTTTTAAATTATATAAGCCAATAATTGCTGCTGTTAATGGTGTAGCTGTTGGGTTTGGAACTAACTTAACATTAAGCTGTGATATTATTTACGCTTCAGAAAATGCTAGTTTTGGTGAATTTTTCATTCGTATGGGACTTATCCCTGACATGAACGGAAGTTTTTTGCTACCTAAATTTATAGGAGTTCATAAAGCAAAGGAGCTTATTTTTAGCGGTAAACGAATATTTGCTGATGAAGCTTTAAAGATTGGGTTAGTTAATAAAATCTTTCCGCATGAAGAATTAATGCCAAAAACCATGGAATTTGCAAATCATCTAGCATATCAAGCACCACTTGCATTAGCACTTTCGAAAGAAGCGATAAATAGGGCCTATGAAAAAGTTTTTGATGAGATGTTAGGTGTTGAAAGAGAATTTAATGCGAAATGTTATGCTTCTGAAGATCATAAGGAAGCTGCTACCGCATGGGTTGAGAAACGTAAACCTGTATTTAAAGGTAGATGAAATTCTGTCTTAAAAAAAAATTTTATTTTTAAATTAAACAGTTAAGATTTTTACACTTTTAGACTATTGAAAAGTGCTATGACTTCTAACGATAAACATGAAAAGGATGAATTAAAGAACCGTATATCTAAAATTATTAAAGATTATGATAACCAGGGGATTCATCGTACTGGTACTAAAGTCGATTTAAATAGTGCTCATTGGTTAGAAAAAGAGGTAAAAATGATAGGATTGAACCCTCATCTCGATGAGTTTACCATTAATCGTTTAGATATTATAGAAACTTCATTGAATATTGACAATAAAAAGATTGATGGAATACCACTTTTTGATTGCATTTTTCCCGATAATAAAATAATTGTAGGAAAATTAGGATTTCTTAAAGAAAAGAATACAATCGGCATCGCACGGACAAATAATGATAGGTTTAGACATCTTAAGGAATACAGAAGGAGTAATCAACAGCTTGGTTTAGTTTTTATTACTCAAGGATTAACTCCTGGACTTTCGCTTATAAATGCGGAAAATTTCAAAGAACCTTTTGGTCCTCCAACTTTGCAAATTTCAAGTAATTATTGGTCATGGATTAAGTCAAATGTTGGAAAAGAAGCTACTCTTACTTTTAAAATCAAACGAACTCCTACTAAAGCGTTTAATGTTAATGCTCGAATAAAAGGGAAAAATTCAAATTTAGCTCCTTTGGTTGTGATGACACCTCGTAGTGGATGGTGGAACTGTGCTTCTGAAAGAGGTGGAGGTATTGCGATATTATTAGAAATGATGCGTAATTTTAATACTAATCCGCCAATTAGGGATGTTATTTTTCTAGCGAATTCGGGTCATGAATTAGGACATCTTGGACTTAATCATTTTCTCAAAGAGAATCATAATTTAATCAAAAATGCTTCATGCTGGATACATCTTGGTGCAAATATATCAGCAACACCTCAAAAAAGCAAAACTAATGCACCATCTCCTATTATTACTATTCAAACTTCAGATCAAGAAATTGAGAAGTTAGCTCTCAAATTAATGAAATTGGTTGGAATTAAGCCAGATTGGAAAATTCCAGGAACAAAAAGACCTTATGGAGAAGTAAGAAATGTTTTTGATGGTGGTGGTCGTTATTTTTCAATATTAGGCTTCTTTAATCCTTGCTTTCATCACCCTGATGATCGATGGCCACATGCTATAGATTTAAATAAAACACTAAAATTAACTAAAGTTCTTATTGAGATAGGAAATCAAGTAGCTAATAAAAATTAAAAAAATTAAAAAAAATAGTTACTTCTTTTTTGGTCTAAATATAATAGCTGGTTTCGCGATTTCCGAATATACGAAACTAGAAGCTTCCTGGGTATCACCATATTTTGCTTTTAATTCCTCTATTGTTCCCGAATCAAGAGCACGCGCATAACAAGCCTCAACACAGATAGGTTGCTTTCCATCATCAAATCGATCAACGCAATAATTGCACTTTTGCATTATAGTTTTTTCTCCATCAGCAAACTGAGGCGCTGAATAAGGACATACATCTTTACATAAATGGCCTGCACAATTCAGGCATCTCTCAGCTTCAGTGATTGCTGCCTCTTCACTAAACCCTAAAGTTACTTCTTTGAAGTTTGATACTCTTTCAGATGCAGATTGAAGTGGCATTGGTTGGCGTTCTTTTTTCTCAGTTTCAGGAGGAATATCTACTTTTATTTTAGATGATTCGACTATTGGGCTATGTCTAACTCGAAGTACATCACCTTGAAGATAACGATGAATGTGAGAAGCAGCTTTTTGACCATCAGCAATAGCATCAATAATACTTGTTATTCCACTAAAACAATCTCCAGCAACAAACACACCCTTACTGTCGAGCATTAATGTCTCCGGATCTGCGGTTATTGTTCCCCTTTTGCCGATCTTTATTTTACCTGAGTTATTAATATCAGGTACCTGACCAATCGCAAAAATTACTGTATCCGCTTCTAATTGATGCTCTTTATCATCAACTAGATCAAAGTGGGCTTCTCCATCATCATCAAAAGTACAACCTGTAATTTTAAGGCATGCTACTCCACTAACCTTCCCATTATTACTAATGATTTTTGTAAAAGTACGTGAATCATAGATCTGAATTCCTTCCTCACGAGCTTGTTCAACTTCGAAAATATCAGCTGGCATGTCATCACAACACTCAAGACATGTGACCCCAACTTCAGCAGCACCAAGACGACGGGCGGTACGAGCACAATCCATAGCAACATTCCCACCACCTATTACTAAAACGTTATTACCAATTTTAACTTCTTTACCGAGGTTCACATCCCGCATAAATGAGGTTCCTACTAAAGTACCGTCTAAATCGGCACCAGGAATCTCTAATTTTTTACCTTTATGAGCACCTATTGCTATTAATATAGCACCATATCCCTGTTTCAATAGTTCATCTATACCTTTTCCAAAATCAATTTGAGTATTAGTTTTGATTTCTACACCAAGAGCTTTAATGTAGTCAATATCTCTTTTTAGAATATCGCGTGGTAGACGGTGTTCTGGTATGCCTACAGATAACATCCCTCCAACTACAGATAAAGCTTCAAAAATGGTAACACCATAACCTAATCTTATAAGATTATAAGCAGCAGCTAATCCTGCTGGACCTGAGCCAATAATAGCTACTTTCTCTGATTGAGTTTGTGATAACTTTCTTGGAAGTTCTATAGGGACATTATCTGCTACAAAACCTTTAAGTGCTTCAATAGCAATTGCTTGATCCACCTCTTTTCGAGCGCATACTTCTTCACAAGGATGAAGGCAAACCCGACCACATACCGAAGGTAAGGGCATTCTTCGTCTGATTAAATCAAGAGCTTCCTTAAACCTACCTTTGGCAATCAAAGCAGTATAAGCAGGAATAGGGAGACAAACCGGACAAGCTACTTGGCAAGGAGCCTGAAACTCACCATAATTGAGATCAGAACCCATAGATTCCTTGGATATGATACCACAAGGGTTTTCTTCACGACATTTATCCTTATCAACTATAACAATCCCATCTTCCTCTCTTTTTATTATTACCTCATTAGGACAGACGTAGGAGCATACTGGTTCTTCACAGTGATAACAGTTTGAGATAAGATAACTGGCAAAAATGTTTGGATATGGACCTTCTTCTTGATAAAGAATCCTCATCCATGATGCTGAACCTGATGGTTGATCATGCCAATCTTTACATGCAACCCTACATGCATGACAACCTGTGCACCTTGTTTGATCAAAATAAAATCCTACTTGCATAGTTAAGCCCCTCCTTTTTCAAATTTTACTTCAACTAAACAAGTTTTTAACGCTGCAGCTCCACCTTCACTCATCTCATCTTTAGTTAATGTATTTGCACAACCACCTCTGTCAATACCTTCCTCATCAGGACTATACCATGCTCCTTCTGGCATTGCAACTACTCCAGGGATAATTCTTTTTGTTACCCATGCAGGGACCTCAATAGTTCCACGATCATTGTATACTAAAACAATATCTCCGTTTCTAACACCTCTCGGTTCTGCATCGATTGGATTAATCCATAATCTATGTAATCCAAGTTCTTGTAACCACTCAACTTTTTGCAATTCAGAATGAACTGAATGTCGTGGATGAAAACTAAGAAATTGTAGGGGATATTTTTCAGCTAGAGGATCTTCACGATTCTCCCATGTTGGAATGTACTTTGCAATAGGTGGACAAAGTGGATTATTCCAACTTGCGATTTGGGCACAATAAATCTCTATTTTTTTTGATGGTGTTGGAAAGGGATTGTTCTCAAAATCCTCTATATTCTTTTGAAATGCAACATAAGGTTCCTTTAGTTCGACTCTATGAACACTATTTCTTTTATATTTATCATAATCTTTTATATGTTGCTTTATATCTGCTGATACTATAGAAAGGACACGTAAAAGCTTATCATTGACATTATCATATTGTTCTACAGCCTTTCTCACACGAGGCATAGATTTTAAAAATCCTTCAAGAACTTGCTCTCTCCCAAAATTTTCTATACCAAGCCTTTCAGCTAATTCTTCAGCGATAGTCAGATCATCTTTACATTCACCCATCGGCTCAATTGCTTTATTCATATGGGTGAAATAGGGTCCAGAAGGCCAAGGTCTCGTGAGATCGCTCCTTGTAGCAAAACTTGTTGCAGGAAGTACAATATCTGCATACTGAGCAGTGGGCGTTAGCCATAATTCAGGTACAACAGTAAATAAATCTTCTCTTTGCATAGCTTTTCTTGATTTATTAGTATTTCCTATTTGATTAACAAAATCACATTGTACAAACCAGGCAAAATTTATGTCGGCAGGATATCCACCTGATTTTCCTTTAAGAATTGCATCAAAAATCTTGTTGACATGGATTCTAGTATCCAAACGGTCTCTAGGATTGATATTTCCCCTTAAAGATTTACCCTTTGGATATGCTTTATTAAGTCCTGGAGGAATTGCAATACCTCTGAACATATGACCATAGGGAATTCCATGGAGTCCTCCACAAGCGCTTCCCCCGTGTTTTCCAATATTTCCAGTCATAGCGGAAAGTGTGATTGCTGCCCGGTTGTATTGTCCTCCCATGTATGATCTAGCAGGGCCTTGAGCATCTTCCAATGCTGCAGGTTTAGTTGTTGCATACTCACGAGCTAACGCTTCAATAACTGAAGCTTTCACACCACATATTTTTTCAGCCCACTCTGGTGTTTTTGGAATTCCATCTTCATCACCCATAACATATTTTTTATATTTATCAAATCCATGAGTATATTTATCGAGGAACTCTTGATCCTGAAGATTTTCCTTAATCATTACATATGCCATCGCAGCCATCATTGCAACATCTGTTCCTGGTATTATAGGAATCCACTGATCTGCTAAAACTAAGGCGGAATCTGAATATCTAGGATCTACTACTATTATTTTCACTCCGTTTTCTCTTGCTTTTATTAGCCACCAAAGTGTATTTGTCCCCCCTATCATACGTGCAGGGTCAAAACCCCAAAGAATTATTAATTTTGAGTTCATCCAATCCTCACGGCTATGTCCTACGAAAATCTGTCCAAATCCATATGAAGCTTGAGTACCGAAGATAGCTCCTTGCGAGGAAATGTTCCCATATGAAGTTGTATATCCACCTAATAAATTAAATAGCCTTGCATATGCAACAGCAGGAAGATGTAATGCTCCAAAATATCCTCCATTACTTATAAATAAAAAACTTTGATTCCCAAATTTTTCTATGACTTCTTTAAGTTTATTTACGATAATATCATAAGCATCATCCCATGATATTCTTTCGAATTTTCCCGATCCTTTAGGGCCAGCCCTTTTTAATGGATATTTCAATCTTTCAGGGTGATAAAGATATCCTCTCAATGATCTGCATCTTAGACATGCTCTAAGCTGCTTATCAGGATCTGCTGTATCATCACCTTCCACACGTATAATTTTTCCATCTTTGACATGGAATCTTAAGGGACAACGACCACCACAATCAAAAGCAGAAGTAGTACGAACAATTTCAATTTCTTTCTTTTCAACATTAATATCTTGATTTTCCATAAAATCACGATCTTGAAAATCTATAATTTTATATATTTTAATTATTAAACTAAAAAGTTTAATAAGTTATTTTAATGTTATTTGTATAATTTTTTTTTCATTTAAAAAAATCAAATAACAAATAGTAAAGGTTGTAAAAATGGAAACTAAAGAAGTCTATTTAATTGACCATATTCGTACACCATTTTCTTATGCTAGCCCAGATAATCCATCAAGAGATGCTTTTAGTAAGAGTTGGGGTATTGAATTAGCAGCAAAAACATTAAAAGAGTTATTCGAAAAATGTTTGCCTAATAAAGGAAGCACGCTTAAGAAGGAAAATGTGGATGAAGTATTAAGTGGATGCTCTCTGCCATTACATGAGAATTCAACATTTGGTGGGAGATATCCTCTATTCATGGCAGAATTTCCTGTAGATGTACCTGCTATAGCATTAGATAGACAATGGGGATCTGGAATGACAGCTCTTCACGTAGGATTCACAAATATTACAATGGGATATGCTAATGTGGTGATTGCTATGGGTTTTGATCATATCACAAGAGTTCCAATGTATAATCCAGACAGTACTGTTAAAGTTTACGGAGATCCTCCAAATAAGCTTATCTTTGACCCAAAAAGTAAATGGTATAACGATGATATTTACGATTGGAAAACAAGTTGGTCTATGGTCCAAACAGCACAGAAACTTTCTGAAAAAGAGGCAGATCATTTTTCAAAAGAAGATATGGATAAATTGGGAACTCGTAGTCATAATTTAGCGGAGAAAGCGTTAGAGAGTGGATATTTTAAAGAAGAAATTGTGCCCATTTTAGGTCACAAGGAAGGAGAAGTTGATTCTGAAACGCTAGTTGATAGTGATAATTCAATTCAAAAAGACGCTACATTAGAAAAAACAGCAAATAAAATTCCAATAAGCACCCCTGGATGGGCAGGTGGTTATTCTAATCCTATATTTTCTAAAGAAGATTACATTGCTAAATTTGGGACAGATCATGGTATAATAACTGCTGGAAATAGCGCTCCTTTAAATGATGGAGCTTCAACATGTCTAATCGTGTCTAAGGAAGCAATGGAGAAATATAATTTAAAACCAATGGCAAAAATAGTTTCTATAGGATATGCCAGTGTTGACCCTACAATTATAGGACAGAGCGCAGTTCCAGCAACAAGAATGGCATTGAAGCATGCAGGATTAAAATTAGAAGACATTGAATACTGGGAAATAGACGAGGTTTTTTGTATTGAAGCATTATATGTGGCAGATCAACTAAAAGTTGATTGGGATAATCAAATAAATATACATGGTGGGGCAACTGCGATTGGTAATCCACCAGCCGCAACAGGTCCTAGAATAACAGCAAACTTAGCTAGAATTCTTAAAGAAAAAAAGGCTAGATATGGAATAGCTACAATGAGTTGTGGTGGGGGTCAAGGAACGGCTATTGCTCTAGAAAATATAGATATATGATAAAAATAAAAAGGAGAAAGAGGTTAAAAAATATGAAATTAAAAGATGTATATATTGCTGATTATATAAGAACTCCATTTTCTCGATCAAGACCAAGAGAACCAGAGAGAGATGCTTTTGGAAATATTCGTCCTGATGAATTGACTGCATTGACTCTAATTGATATGTTTGAGAATAGATTAAAGGATAAAGTAAAACCTGAAGACGTTGATGAATTTTTTATGGGAGCTACTCATTTTAATTATGAACATGTAGCATGGGGAGGCAGGTATTCTTTATTTTTAGCAAAATTTCCAGCTAAAGTTGCGTCTGTTGCCTTAGATAGGCAGTGTGGTTCAGGAATGACATGTGCTTCTATAGGATACAATAATATTTCATTAGGATATTCAGACGTTGTAATAGCTACTGGAAAGAATAATGCAACTATGACAAGATCAAAACCATCTACTTTAACCGAAACACCACCATTTATAAGAAAAGGTCATGAATTTTTTGTTGATGATATATATGATTTCAGATGTTCTTGGTCAATGCTTCAAACTGCTCAAAAACTTGCTGAACAAAATGTAGATGTGTTCACTAAAGAGGATCATGATGAATTTTCCGTTCGGAGCCATAATTTAGCAGCAAAAGCTCAAGAAGAAGGATTTTTTAAAGATGAAATCGTCCCGGTAATGGGGCATGTTGAGGGTGATGAAGAAACACCACTGTTAATAGAGCATGATCTATCAATTAGAAAGAATGCAACTTTAGAAGGAACTGCAAAATTAAGAGGTTTAGTTAAACCTGGATGGGATGGTGGATATTATAATCCTATTCTTAGCAAGGAGGAATATATTGAAAAATTTGGAACTGAATTTGGATTAATAACTGCCGGAAATTCGTGTCCAATAAATGCTGGGACGGCTACTCTATTACTAATGTCAGAAGATGCAATAAAAAATTATGATCTTGATCCATTAGCTCGCATTGTATCATTTGGATTCGGAGCAGTAGATCCGACGGTTATGGGGAGAGGTCCTGTTCCTGCAACATGGATGGCGTTAAAACATGCTGGCTTAACAGTTGATGATATTGATTTTTGGGAAATTAATGAAGCTTTTGCTATTGTAGCACTCAATTGGATTCATGAAATTGGATTAGATGATAGAGTTGACGATATTAATTATAAGGGAGGAGCTATTGCAATTGGGCACCCGATAGCAGCAACTGGTCCACGAATAGTTGGTAGCTTGGCAAGAATCTTAAAAGAGAAAAAAGCTAAATATGGTCTTGCTACAATGTGTTGTGGTGGTGGCCAAGGAACAGCAATGATAATTGAAAACCTAGATGTATAATTTTTTTTTTTTACAATTTTTTTTATATTACTCTTATGAATTAAGGATTTAACCTAAAGAAAAAGATTATAAGTTAAATGAAAAGAAAATTGTTAACTCACTTTAAACAAATATTAATATTTTCTAAGTACTTTTCTGTGTCTGTGACAACAATATTAATAAGATCTGACAGATTCTGAATACTATTGATAATCAATACCTCACCCGCAAGAATCATAAAGTTTTTGACATCTAATCTATAAGCCTATTTCGTCTCTTCTTCCTTCCTCTATTACAGCTTTAAATATATTAGTACATGCCCCCAAAATCTTGAATTGATTTAAATAGTGAGACTATATTTTCTGGAGGGTGATCCAGCAAAAAATTTGTTGGTCCAGGAATATATCCTCCTTTTTTCCCTAGTAGTTGCATTGATTCTTTGACCGAATTCCTTATATATTCAGGTGATTCAAATTTTAGCATTTCAGAATCATCAATTGTTCCTACAAGAGCAATCTCAGGATATTTTTCCCTATACATTTTTAAATCATTGTTTTTAGGTTTTAAAGATTCCACACCATCAATACCAATCTCGACAAAATCAGGAAAAACCTCACCAATATTTCCACAACTATGTAACACAAATTTAGCATCTCCATCATGGGCAATTTTTACATATTCCAATAATGTTGGTTTAATAAATTTCCGCCATTGCTTTACATTCATTTGTAAACCCGCATTAAATCCATAATCATCTCCACACATAACGACATCAGGTTTTTGTTTCATTAATAATTGAAGTGAGGGTTCTTCAAATGTTTCCCATTGAAAATCTATATGTTGTTTAAGAAATCCTGGTTCTTTCCTAGCAAAACGAGCAAAATTCGCAAGTCCAATTCCAAAAACACAATTTTCAAATGGCCCACTTATTCCCTGAGACACTACAATATCATATTTTTCCAACATGGTCTTTCGAATTCTTGACAAATTTCGGAAACCACTAGGATTTGGTTTTAATTCTTTTTCCTTTTCCCAATATTCTTCAATATGTTCCTTTTTTAATAGTGCAGGACCAGTATACCATAGATGAGGTATTCCATCTTCTTTTATAACCGCATCATATGTGCCTCCTGATTGAAGTAATATTTTGTTAGTAAAATCTAATTGTATTAAGCTCCCTCCAGCAATACTCCAACACATATCGATTTTAGCATCAATTCCTCCAGGTAAAATTTCTGGAGGTGAAAATTTAGCTACTATTGAATGAATAAAGGGTATCATATAGGAAACTCTATCTTTGTCTAATTGTTGCATATCTTCTTCTGTAAGTTTATAAGATGAATTCATGAATCGATATACAAAATCACAATCACCACCTAAGATAAAGCTAGGAACGCGATCTGGAAGTTTTCCCTCCAAGACCGTTAAGACTCTTTCAAGAGCAGACATTTTTTGAATTTTAGTCATTTTAAACCACTCGCATTTTAAGATAAATTTCTAAGTAAAATCCTAAATATAGGTCCTTCATTTTTCATCTTTACTTTTCCCTCTTCTATCCCTTTCTTTAAAGCTGCAGGTCCTCCAAAAATATAACTCTGAGGTGTTGCTAAATAACCATCATAATTTAAATTGTCTAATTCTGTGATTTCTTTTATATCCTCTAATTTTTCCATTTCAAAGGTTCCATTGTCAATTTTGACTAATACAGCTGGAGGTTGATCAGTTATATATACTATGAATGTAGTGTTTTCTGGAAAATCTCTTTTTAATTTCCCGAATATCTGCCTTCTCCATAGACCCGAATAAATTAAAGCAGGAATACCTCTAAACTTTGCACACACGTTAACATCACTCTAATGGGAAAAAATCAGGCAAATCTCCTGGCACTTTCATTTTCCATTCAGGATTTCTCTTTTCTAGGAATGATATTATACCTTCACGAGCATCTGGTTGAGATCCAGTCCATACAAAATATTGATGATTGATGATTTCTGCTTTTTCTGCATCTGTTTCAGTTAGAAATTGATATAGCATCCTCTTTGTAAGAGCAACACTTACAGGGGCATTTAGTAAAATTTCTTCAGCTATTTCTCTTGCAATATCCATTAATTTATCAGCAGGCACAACCCTACTTACAAGCCCAAATTCCAGAGCTTCTTGAGCATTTAAGATTCTCCCGGTATACATTAGTTCAGCAGCACGGCTAATTCCGACAATTCGAGGTAATATCCAAGGACAGGCAATTTCAGGTATAACACCACGTCGATTAAAGACGATTCCAATACGTGCACCCTCGGACGCAATTCGTATGTCAAAAGGTAGAATAAAAGTGACTCCTACCCCAACAGTGGGACCATTAATTGCGACTATTACAGGCTTTTTCAATGAAAAATACCGTTTAATTGCACTTCCTTGACGTCTAGCTCCTTCACCTGCTTCACGTGGGCGATTTGAGCCATCAAATGTGTTAGCACCTCTCGATAAGTCCGCACCAGCACAAAAACCTCTTCCAGCACCGGTCAATATTGTAACCCGTAGGTTAGGATCATCTTCGACTTTCATAAGTGCATCCCAGAGTTCTGCTCCCATCTGCCATGTCCAAGCATTCAAACGTTCTGGTCTGTTTAACGTAATTGTCGCGATTTTATCTGAAGTTTCAAAAATAATTTGTTCATACTCCATATTTACAAATACCTCCTTTTTTAAAAAAAAATAAAAATAATTTTTCTTAAATTTAAATAATGTTATCTTTTCTTTTTGATAAATCTGTTGTATTAATTTTGTGGCTTTTATTCTCTAGGTGGTCTACCAGGCATAAATCTATAGTATCTATTCATTTGACCATAGTAATCGAATAATGCATCAACACCTCGTATTTTGAGAGCAGTATTAAGGCAAATCTTATTATGTAAAGCCCCCTCGGCTGGTATATTGGCGATTTCAGTGGCTAATTTATTCACTTCTTCTTCGAGTTTATCTCGAGGAACACTTATGCTCACAAGCCCCATTTCTGCTGCTTCTTTTCCGGATATTCTTCTACCACTCATCAAAAGATATCGTGCTTTTTTAACACCTAAATAAAGTTGCCAAAGTGGCATACTTTGTGCCCCACCCCATAATTGAGCGGGATGTCCTAATACTGCATCATCTGCTGCAACTGAAATATCGCAGATAAGTTGGAGGTAACATCCCGCATCAGAACAATGACCATGAACTTGAGCAATAGTTGGCTTTGGAAAATTAAATATGCGCGGATATTTCGCATATATCTTTTTATTTAATATCTCATACGAATTTTTATATTTCCAACCACCCTCTGGGGGTGTTAAATAGTAGGATCCCTTAAGGTCAAAACCAGAACAAAAACTCTTGCCAGCGCCTTTTAACACTATCACATTTACACTGTCATCTGCTTCTGCATAATCAAAAACGGCATCTATATCATCAAGCAGTTGATAACTTAATGCATTATGCTTTTCAGGTCTATTTAAAGTAATATATCCAATTTTATTTTTACTTTCATAAAGAACAGTTTCAAATTCCATCTTTTCACCTTTTATTTTTTTTTATTATTAACTGATTTTATCTCCCAAAATATTTAAAAGTTTAATTCTAATTTTTTTAAAATTTTTTTAATGACGAAAATGAAAAGCTGAGATTATGTCTCAGTATTAAGTATAACTATTAAAGCTTTTTCTGAAAAATAGCAAGAATAATATAAAGAGAATTGATATTAAGGTAAATCAAAAGTATTATATTTAAACAAAATTACATATGATTTAACATAAACTAACAAATTTTATTAGAATAGAAGGGGAAGATAGAAATGTGTGATACGTGCTTTACCCACACAAAAACAGGAAGGACGTGGTTCAAAGATGCAAAGAGATACGCTCGATTCATGTATCATCGAACTCGTGTTGAGCAAACAAAAAAAAATACGAAACATATAAAGGGAGGGACAGCTGCCTACGAAGCTGCTGCGGGTCCGCTTATTGCTCAAGCAGTAGATGCTTATAATCTTAAGAATGAAAGATTCCCGGATCTCATGCGAGCTGCTAATAGATTGCAGACTGAAGTTCAGGGTGCTCAAGTACTAACTCTTCAGGATGCATTAGACCTAATAGACATAAGTTCACCGATTTGTTTTATTCATTGTGAATGTAGAAAATTCAAATATGGGTATGTGGAAAGAGATCGCTCGAAAATGACTTGTTTAGGTCTCGGAATTGGTATGTTTAGATGGGAAAGAACACCAGCGCGATATGTTGCTGGAGCGGAATGGGTGGATCACGATGAGGCTCGAGAATGGGTTATAAAATGGAATAAGAAAGGATTGGTACAAAACTTAATGAATTTTGGAACGAGGAATGGCGGCCCTTATATTGGTGGTCTATGTAATTGTTCTCGACCTGATTGTGCTTCGATTGAAAATAGATTACGTTATGGACAAAGACAGTTAATTAAAGGTGAAAGAGTTGCAATCCATAATGAAGAGAATTGTACAGGATGTTTTAAATGTATTCAGAGGTGTCAATTTGGTGCTATAGCTGCAGATATCCGTAAAGGAAAAGTACAAATTGATTCTCAAATGTGTTTTGGATGTGGTTCCTGCGAAAGTGTCTGTGATTTTAATGCGATTGAGCTGAAAAATAGACGAGATTTCCCAATTCTAAGGTATGACTGGTAGGAGGTGAGTGTATGGCAATACAAATAAAAAATCTAGATATACCTATTATAAGAGTTAAAGTGAACAGAGATAAATGTCAATTACCTATGGTGTGTAGTTATAAATGTTATACAAAATGCCCTCAAGGGGTTTTTCATGTCCACTCATATCCTAATGTGTCAGGTCGCTTCATGAAACCTGATCCAAATAGTCCAAAACATTATTTAGTGGTAGGTTCTGGGGCTCCAAAGTGTATAGGCTGTATGGAATGTACTGAAAATTGCCCAGAAGATGCGATAACTATTGAAATTAAAATTCCTGAAGTAAAAGAAGGAGAACATCCATACAAACACCCATTTGAATCATTAAAAGTTGGTATGGAAAATCAAAAACAAATTGAAGAATTAGATTCAACATATAAGGGGTTGAGAAAAATATGATGCTGCCAAAATATGATTATAATATACCTGAAGAGCTCTTCAAATCAATTGAAGAAGAATTTGCGGGGGCAGAAATTGCTGATAAGTACCTTCAATCAAAAGATGCCTCGGTTTTTGAGAGCTGGGGAAAAAATCTGATGGAAAGAACCTATGAATTAGGAACGAAACCCGAGTATAACGATCACTTGTATGAAATGGTCAAATTAGTTGCTGAAAAAACAGGAGAAGTAAGATTTCCTCATGAGGCTCAAAGATTTATTGAAATTGCATGTTTATCAATTCATTTAATGAGTGTTGTTTTAATCCAGACTGCGTATAATAAAGAATTAAGCTTTTCAATTGTAGAGGGAACATGCACAGTCCACAATAAGCTAAAAGAAGCGTTATCTGAAGAAGAATTGAAATCATTACCTTGTAAAAGGGGGTGTTTAACAACCTGGAAAACCATTTTTAATATTCTTAAAATGGATGATATTGAGGTTAGTCAAACTCAAGAAATGCCTAAAGACAAGATGTGTACTTTTCTTGCTCAAAGTAAATAATTTTTTTTAAATTCTAATTTTTTCTAGTTTAAATTGAAACTTTTTTAAGAAGTGAAATCACATGAAGTATCGAAAAATGGGATCTTTGGACTGGGAGGTATCGGCATTGGGGTTTGGATGTATGAGACTCCCAACCAAGAAGGTAAATGGAAATGAAGTAGTTGATGAAGAAGAAGCAATTAAAATGATTCGGTATGCAATAGATAATGGAGTTAATTATTTTGATACTGCTTTTACGTATCATGATGAAAAAAGTGAAATTATTGTCGGAAAAGCATTACAAGACGGATATCGCAAAAAAATAAAGTTGGTTACTAAGTTGCCAATGTGGTTAATAAAACAAAAAGAAGATTTTGATAAATATCTTAACACCCAATTAGAGAAATTACAGACTGACCATATGGATATTTATTTATTCCATGGGTTAAATAAGCAGTCATTTGAACTCGTTAAAAAATATGAGTTCATTGAAAAAATGGAAGAAGCTAAAGCATTAGGAAAAATTAAGCATGTTGGATTCTCTTTCCATGACTCTTATGACGTATTCAAAGAAATTATTGATTATTATAACTGGGATATGGCACAAATTCAGTGGAATTTCGTCGACCATAACACTCAAGCAACCACTAAAGGTTTGGAATATGCAGCAAGCAAACGCATTGCTGTTGTGGTAATGGAGCCGATAAAAGGAGGAAAATTAGCAAGCCCCACCAAAGAAATTGAAGAAATTATCGAGAATGCTCCTATAAAAAGAACTGCAGCGAATTGGGCACTTCAGTACGTATGGAATCATCCAGGGGTCTCCGTTGTTTTGTCTGGGATGAGCACAATGGACCAAGATAAAGAAAATATAGAAAGCGCAAATAATTCGGGAGTAAATATACTTAGTCAAGAAGAATTAAAAATAATTTCTGATATGGCAATTCGCTATAGAAAAAAATCGATTATTCCTTGTACTTTCTGCTTATATTGTCAACCTTGCCCATCTGGGGTAAATATCCCTCAAAATTTTAGATTATTAAATGAACTACTTTGGATAGAGAATAAAGAAGAACAAATCGAAAAATATAATTCATTAGCAGGAACTGAAGAGGAATTAAAATTAAAAGAAAATGAAGGGAAGGCTTCTCTTTGTGTTAAATGTGGTGAATGCCTCGAGAAATGTCCTCAAATGATTGAAATTCCCAATGAATTGGAAAAAGTCCATTTGGTATTAGGGAAAGGTCAAGAACTTTCGAAGGTTTTTAAACTCTTTTTACGAGGCCCTACATATGTGGATCGAGAAGAAATCCAGATAATAGGTATCGAAGATATTGGTAAAAGACAAAGTAGAAATACGGCAAAAATATGGGCAAAATTTCAAGAATTAATTAATGATGTTCCTATTAGAGACAGATCCCATGCGTTAGGAATAAGTATAACTAATAAAGAAATGTTTGAAAAAGGGGAAGATCGCTATATTGTAGCTAATGAAATTGAGGTAATTGATAAAGTACCTGAAGGGATGATAATTGAAAAAATTCCTGCCCAAAAATATGCGGTTTTCACATATATTGGAAAACTAAATAATATAGGCAAAGCATATCGATATATTTATGGAGATTGGCTTCCTAACAATACAAGATACGAACGAATGCCATTTGCTCCTGAATTTGAATATTATGACCAGAGATTTAATCTAAATTCTGATGATTCTGAATTAGATCTGTATATACCAATTCAGGAAAAATAAACTCTATACTTTTTCTTTTGTTTTCGTATTTAGAACATATAACTTAATCAGATTATTCAAGTTAAAAAATTGCCTTAAATCCATTGAGGTAATAAAAAAGATAAAAAAATCTAAACTTGTAATGGATAACTCCGATATTTTTCTAAGGCGGCATTTAATGCAAGGACATTTTCCCATGGAGGGTCTAATACGGTATTTGTGGGTCCAGGGCAGAAATTTCCTGTTGGACCAGCAATTCTAATGCATTTTTTAACATCTTCTTCAATATCCTTAGGTGTTCCGAATTTTAAAACACGAGTATCATCAAGGCAACCCATAAATGATAGCTTATCCCCTAATATATCAACTAAAAAAGCTAAATCATTTTCTGCAGTTGGCTGAACCGCTTGAATACAATTTAATCCAGCATCTGCCATAAGAGGAAGGTAATCATGAAGGTATCCGCAACTATGCTGAACCATAAACATCCCTCTCTTTCGAGCAGCTTGATAAAGACGTTTATAATAAGGAAGAACAAATTCCTTAAAATTTTTTGGTGAAAAAATTCCACGTCCCTTATAACCTAAATCATCTAAGAACATGACAATATCAACTCCCGCATCAGCTAATCTCTTTATTGTCTCTACATTAGCTTTAGTATATTCATTCATAATATAATGAATATGTTGGGGATCCTTGCGCATCAAATACATCGCATAACCATGGGTATGACCTTCACATAAGTATTCTGACATGGCGAGACTAAGATTTGCCATAGGATATGCATAAGGACTTAAACCATCAGCATATTTTTTCCACAATTTAGGAGAAAGCTCCTCCTCTGTAATACGATCAACTGGTTTTCCATATTCATCCCACACCTCATGAAGTTTCTCCTTGGTTTTAAAAAATCCATCTACATACCATTCATAAGGAATTCCCGTCTTGGGGGATACTCCCACTCTCATAATCCTTCCACTAATGCAATTCCAATTATGTTTTTCTGCTTCAGGATACCCTTCGGGCATAGGATAAATATTTCTCTGATATTTTTTAAAGGGATCGCTCATAACTAAATCAGAATTCCAAAATTTCACCTGAGTAATCCACCACGCAATTGTTCTTCGAAATCTTTCTGGACCAAAATCTACTTCTTCTGGTTTTACCAAGTTTTTTTTATATTCTTCTGAGTTATAATATTGTTGCATACCCCAACCTGTTGTTTCAAAGCCAAAAGTAAAGATTGGACATTTGTCAGGTTCATCATCAAGTTCTAAAAATCGTATAACTCTCTCTCGTTTAGAAAAAGTCAAAGGAATTTCACTTTTCAGTTTTTAATTTTCTTGTTATATTTTAATAAATAATAATTTTAGATAAGCTAAATAAACTATTTTTTATTTTTAAAATTGTTTAAAAAATATCTTTATAATCAAATTCCTTTCCACACTGGCTTTTTTTTTTCAGTGAATGCTTTTGGGCCCTCAATAAAATCATGAGATTGGAGAAATTTCGTAAACAATGGAAAATTTGCAAAGAGTGCTTTTCTTAATGTCATTTCAAGTCCATCATTCGCCATTTGTTTTATTGTTCGAATAGCCAGAGGTGAGCCTTCCATTATGATATTTGCTGTTTTCTCCGCTTCAGCCATCAATTGATTGAATGGAACTACTTTACTTACAAAACCATACCGTACCCCTTCTTGAGCAGGTATACGTTTACGAGTAAGGAGAATGTCCATCGCTAAATGATACGGTATTTGTCTTACTAATCGATGAATTCCCCCACCCGAAGGAACTCGCCCTACTAAAGGTTCTGGTAGTGAAAAACTAGCGTTTTCAGCAGCAATAATAATATCACAGCTCAATGCAAGTTCAAAACCTCCACCGTATGCAAAACCATTTACTGCAGCTATTATTGGTTTGGTAATTCTAAAATTTCTTACAAGATAACCTGCCTGCTTTCTCACCTTTTCATAAGCTTCTCTTTTTTCTTCATCACTAGCAGTAGCCGCCCACTTTAAATCGGCACCTGCAGAAAATGCTTTATCACCTACACCTGTTAAGATAGCAATCCATGCATTTGGATCATCCTCAAATTCATTAAAGGCTTGACCTATTTCTAAGAGTATATATGCATGGAGTGCGTTTCTTACTTCTGGTCTATTAATACGAATAATTGTTATATGATCTTTTCTTTCAACAATGATAAATTTATAATCCATTTCATATCCTACCCTATTAATGAAATTACATTTCTAATATAGTTTTCAGCTTCTTTCATAACGGTTTCAACAATATCAGAAACTTTATCAATCTTTTGAACTACTCCCGCAGCTTCTCCCATTGGTACACATGTATTTACAACATCACCCTCATATACTCTATCATAACTTAAAACGTCTTCTTTCCATTGATTTGTCGTTATGAATTTATTTTCATATTCAAGTTTTTCTTCCTTTGAGATGGATCCATAATGTTTTTGGGCATATTTATTGTTATAGACTCTTATATTTGCTATTACTCCTTGAATGAGCACAGTATCCTCTGCTCTTGCCGGAGGGATTAATTCTTTAAATGGTTGAGGAAACTCACATTCATAAGACGCAATAAATCGTGTTCCCATGATTACACCCCCATATCCCATAGATAATGCACCTGCTAATTGAATACCTGTTCCAATGCCACCAGCAGCAACCTTAGGAATATCTGGAAAAGCCTGTTGAACTTGCGCCATTAGGACATTAGTTCCAACCTTTTCGTAAGCTTGATGCCCTCCACCCTCAATTCCAGTAACACATAAACCATCAACACCATATCTTACACATTTTTCCGCCAACCAAAAAGCTGGGGCTACATGAAAATGTTTGATCTGTGAACCCGTTTCTTTAAGTTTTTGAAAAGATTTAGATTCAGGCATAACTTTAGAAGATCCTGCACTTGTTACAGCATATATACACTGTTCCTTTATCTTTGGATTTTCCATAATAAATTTTGGGATTTCTCGGCACATTCTGATTGCCATTTGCATCTCATTTCGGGAAGTGCGCACATTAAATCCAAAAGGTTTGTCAGTATGTTCAACAACAAACTCCATGTGTTTCTTCATTTCTGGCAAGGGATCCACCCCCCATAATCCAATTTCTGATAAAACACCTAATCCTCCCGCTTCAGACACAGCAGTTGCTAATTCTTGAGTATAAAACGGTCCCATTGGTGCTGAAAATATGGGATATTTTATCCCAAACATTTCTGTTATATTTGTTTTTATCATTAATACTCAACTTTTTAAGTTAAACTTTAAAATATCTTTGTATAATAAGAATGATAAATTAAATTTTCTGAAAAATATTTTTTAAACACAGATCAGAAGATTGTTAATCTTGTACTATTTAAAGGTACAGAGCCAACAATTAAATGGATTTTTTAATTGGAAACTATTAAATAAAAAACTATCAATAAAAATATAATGACAAATTTAAGCGGAAAATTTGAGGATACTCTCAAACCCACATTTTTTATGGATTACGAACACCCGTTAATTCAGGAAAAAGCAAGAGAATTAACCGATGGTATTCCTGAAAAGGATGATATTAGAAAGGCTGTACAGCTTTTTTATTTTGTGAGAGATCAGATTAAATATTCAGTTAAAAATGCTCGTGAATCTTATAATAAAGAAAATTGGAAATCAAGTTTAACTCTTCAAAGAGGCTTCGGATTCTGCATTCCAAAATCAATACTACTGGCTTCATTGGCTAGAGCTGTTGGAATACCCTCTAGGCTTCATTATGTTGACATTGTAAACCACATGACTTCAGAAAGGCTTAAAAAAGATATGGGTTCAAACCTTTTCATCTTTCATGGATTTGTTGAACTATTCTTAAATGGAAAATGGGTAGAAGCTAATTGTGCTTTTGATAAAGAGCTGTGTATAAGAAAGAACTTTCCGTGGGTTGATTTTGACGGAGTAAAGGATGGACTTTTTGCCAGCACAAATAAAGACGGAGAACCATTTGTAGAATACATAAAGGATCGAGGGGTTTATAACGATGCTCCACATCAAGAAATTATGCAAACTTGGGCTGAAGAATACCCAAAACGTTATAGTAGTAACGGAAAACCGATACGATGAATCTTTAACTTCTGGTTTTAAGCCCTTCTTCTTGAAGTATTATCATTATTTTTATGATTATTTTCAATAGAAACCTTACATTTAAAAATTAATAATAAAAAATAAAAAGTGATTTAGCTTTAGCTAGGGCGAGGGGGTGCCAATCTTACAGCTCGTTCTTTTTCAAGCAAAGAAATTGCATTTTCAGGGCAGAAAGAAGCACAGATTCCACATCCAATGCATCTTTCACCAATTCTTTCAGATTTTCCTTCACTATTTAATTTTGATGAACCTGTAGGACATTTTTCAACACACGTCCCGCATCCAACACACAGATCTTGGTTAACTTGGGAGAAATAATTTGATAGATTAACTGTTATGCTACTCCACTGCCCGCAACAATCAGAGCAACAGTTACAAATACTATCTTCTTCACGTTTAAAATCCATATTAGGATGATAAGCCTTATGCACTAACCCGTCTGATTCAGATTTAGCTAATATCTCCAAAGCTTCCTCTTTAGAAATCATTCTAGAAAAGCCTTGTTCGGTTGTATAGCGAGCAGATTTTCCAAAGGAAAAACAATTTTCTCTAAGATCTGTTTGCGTACAAGAATTTCCTAATAAATCATTATAGTGTCGGCAATAACAATTACCTACTGCAATATCATCGAATTTATTTATTATTTCTTTTACATCTTGAGAAGGAATTATTTTTTCTTCTGGAGCTTCTAGTTCTTCATTAACAATGATTTCAATTTCATTTCCTGTTTCCCTATTTTCTCTAAAAGGTACTGTCCTATCAATTGGACGTATATTTGGGAGGATTTTATTAATTACATAATCATAATTGGCAAGGATTCGACTATTTGATTCATCTCTTAACTTTTTAAAAAGCTTAGCTAATTCTTTTTCCCAATCACTAAATTCAAGTTTTTTCATGAATGTGTATTCGTAAACACCCACATTGATGAATGGCATCAATCTGAAAACCATTAAACCCGATCGGTTTGGTTGATTCATAATTAAACCTTTTTTAGCTAAAAATTCAACGTTCTTTAAAATTTCTTCCTCCGACATACCACTACTTTCTTTTAACTGTTCCATGGTTTGAGATTTTCGCCTTTTAAATGCTATTATTAAATCTAAATACTCCTCTGGAACAATATACTTTAATATTGCAATTGTAGAATCAGTTACTCCAAGGGGCGTTCCACTGGCACTATTAATTGCCTTTACAGCTTCTTTATATTTTTCTTTTATTGTGTCTGACATTTTTCATCACAAATCTGTTAAATTCTCCATAAAATTTATTAAATTATAAAATTTATCTGCAGTTTTAAAATTTCTCGTTAATATATTTAATATTTTCCTTAAAATCTATATTTTTCAATAATAATATTTGAATAAATTTCCTCAGTTAGAAGTTTGTATTCTGAAGTATCAGGTAAAAGTACATAAATTGGATCTTCTATTTCATTGATATTATATCCTTCTTGTTTTAACTTAATTTTCTGAATTTTATCCGTTGCGGTGGTGGCAAATTCTTTTTTAATTCGTATGAAGATTGGAATTGCATAAGGAGGTATTTTATCATTTATGAATTCATAGAAACGGTCAAGATCAAATTTATCATCCCCTTTCTTAATAAAAGAGACCATTCCTGCACGCCCTTCAGTGCCAGGGATTAAAACACCATAAGAACAAGAGTATTCAACTTGGTCAAATGTATTGATAATTGTTTCCATTTCTTCAGTTGAGACATTTTCTCCCTTCCATCTATAAGTATCCCCCAAGCGATCCGCGAACATAGCATGTCTAAATCCTATGTCTCGCAATAAGTCTCCAGTATTTACCCACATATCTCCGTCAATAAATGTATTTCGAAATACTTTCTTTTCACTCTCCTTTTTATCTTTATACATATAAAAGGATCCAGGATCAACCTGTCCGAGTAATAAACCAATCTCTCCTGGTTCCACTTTAATCATATGACCATGTTTATCTCGCATGGGCTCATCAAGTTCTATATCATATTTAACGACAGCATATTGAGCCAAGCTCATCCCAACTGTTTTATCAAGATTTAGTATATTAGCAAAATTGGGTATAAACCTTTCAGTTGCACCATATTGTTCATGAATTCTTTCTATTCCAAACCTATTTTTAAAATCCATCCAAAATTCTGGTTTGATGCCATTTCCAGCGCATTTTACTATAGGATGGTCTCCATCGTCATCTCTTGGGGGTTGGTTATACAAGTACCGACAGATCTCTCCAACGTAATTAAAAGCTGTACAACCGTATTTTCGAGCATCTTTCAAGAAATTGCTTGCTGAATATTTGCGTCTGATTGCTATTGCTCCTCCTCCACCTAATGCTGATGCAAAACCTATATTGATGGCGTTTGAATGAAAAATCGGTGTTGTTATGTAAGTCACGTCATCTGGTGTCATGTCCATAACAATAAATGCCCAATAGAAAGCAGAACCGATAGTATGACCGTGGGTGATTACGGCAGCCTTTGGTAACCCGGTTGTCCCCGATGTGAAGATATATGAATAAGGATCTTTTAACTGTATCTCTGGAGTTGTAGGAGGGTTTTTCGTTGGAGAATCTGCGATTATTGTCTTTAAACTAATAAATCCTTCTGGTGTGTTTAATTCTCCTTTATCTGGTACATAAAATAGGTTTTGAGATTGAGTATCAGTCAAGTCTAATCTTGACTGAATTTCTAAGAAGGGATCAATTAGTTCCTCACCTATAATGAAAACTTTTCCAGGAGCATGAGTTATAGAATGAATTAATGGTTGATCTCGTTGTCGTGTATTGATCAAAGAAGATATGACACCGATTTTAGCCATTGCAAGAATAATAAACATTATTTCTGATCGATTTTCAAGAAAAACAACAGCTACATCCCCTTTTTTTAATCCTACTTTATTCAAAAAATAGTTAGCATATTTATTTATCCATTCATTGAATTCTTTATAAGTATATTTCTCTTCTTCATAATACATCGCCATTCTATCAGGTTCTTCCCTCGCTCGTTGTTCAATACGAAGTCCTATTGAGTCTTTACTTTCTGGATTAGAATCATACCATGGTTCTTCTCTAAATTTACGTAATGATTCGAGCTTTAACCGAAGGCTTTGTTGCATTAAAATATACTCGTCATAAGAAAGAGTATACTTATCTTTAACTTCATGATTTGTCTTTATTCTATTTATAATACTTAACATTTCCCCCCTTATTTTGGCATCATTCCAGATAAATTTGTCTGAATCTGAAATATTTCCCTCGATTGTCAATCTCTCGCCAAATAGGGCAATAATGTAATCAAAAAACCATGAAAGAATCAATAAAAAGTCATTCGTAGTAATTTTATATGTTACATCAGGATTATCAATTTTACCCATCCCGAAAGAAAAATGGTTGTTTTCTATTTTAATCCAATGATCTGCTTCACTTTCTGTACTAAAAAAAATCTTAACATTCCAATCTGTACAGAAATCTCGGATGTATTCAGATTCATTTGCAATTTTGGTATAGATTTCGTAATATTCATTTAGATCTGCCACAGATAATATTCCACTATCTATTTTATTTATCAATTCTTCTTGTATCAAGTTCAAACCTTCTTTTTTAGATTAATTTTTAATATTCAACCTTTTTACTAGAAAATAAGCTGATATCGAATAGTTTATTATTATAATTAGAAAAGTTTATCATTACAATTAAATTTAAGAAATGCAATTAAATTACTAAAGTATTCGTTTTTGTAATTCTTATTATAAGAACATGGTAAGAAAACAACACTTTGTAAGCCCTATAATATTGAAATTAGAACAGGACTTAATAAAGGGAAATAGATCAGCACTAGATGAATTCTGGAAGAAGATTGAACAAATAGGAGAACCTATAATTGAACCCTTCGAAGATGATGATAATTACAAGCTTGTCACTTTCATTGTACAGGGAACTATTGAAACAAAAAATGCTGTAATTATAACAGCATTAGCAAATCAAGATGATGTACTAACAAATAATATCTGTGAACGGATTGAAAATAACAATATTTTCTATAAGACATTTAAAGTACTTAATGGAACTCGTACGATATATACAATAAGCAAGAATAACAATCTAAGGTATAATAGGTTTTATGATAATATAATTCTTAATTGGCATACTTGTTCCCCTGATCCTTTCAATTCTAAAAAGTTTTATCAAAGATATCGTAGAGAAGGGCAACGGATTGAAATTGAATATTCAGTTTTGGAAATGCCAGATACAAAGCCACGAATATGGAGTTTAAAAGATAATACTGTGCCTTCGGGAAAAGTAAGGGAAATAGATTTTTATAGTAGTATTCTAAATATGAAACGTAAGATTTGGATATATACTCCTCCAAATTTTACCAAAATTGGGGAAAAATATTATTTCTTGGTGATTTTTGACGGAAAGGCGTTTCTTGACTTTACACAACCTCCAATAATATTTGATAATTTAATAGCTAAAAATAAAATTCCACCATTAGTTGCTGCTTTTATTCATAATTACAGTGGTTTTCAAAGAGGAAAAGATTTAGATTGTTATCCTCCATTCGCAGATTTTATTGCAAAAGAACTAGTATCATGGGCTAGAGAAAATTATCATATCTCCTCTGATCCCAATGAAACAGTATTAATGGGAAGTAGCTCTGGTGCATTGGCAGCAGCATATATTGGATATAAGTATCCAGATACTTTTAGAAAAATTTTATCACAATCAGGCTTTTATGGATGGTTTCCAGGAAACATATTTTTCCAACGGATGCATTATTATTATGGAAAAGATTTTGTTCGCTGGTGGAATAAGGAAGATGAACAAGAGCCTTATTGGTTAATTAGGCAATTTTATAAAAGTGAAAAATTACCATTAAAATTTTATGTAAATGTAGGAAATCTTGAAACTCGAACTATGCCTTCAGTCAATCGATTTCATAAAATGCTCCAAGAAAAAGGATATGAGCATTATTATGAAGAATATCCAGGTGGACATGAATATATTGCTTGGCGAGAACATCTTCCTGAAGGCTTAATTTACCTTATTGGTTCTTAAAGAAATTTAAGAGAACTTATAACTCTATTCTTAATCCATCATAAGCAAACGCTAATCCAGGATTTTTCTTTTCAAAAACTTTACGTTCTTGAGGAGTTATCCCTGCTATTAACTTATTAAGATTCCAACTATGAAAAGATGCATGAGTAAGAATACATCTTGGGATATTCAATGATTTCCAGAAAGAAACTGCCTTAGATATAGAAAAATTATACCATTGTACTCCTTCAGGTAAGATCAAATCATCTAATGTACCCTCCAAAATTATGAAATCCAAATCAAATTCTTTTAATCGATCAATTGTATTCTCTGGGGGAACAACACTGTCAACTAAATATGCAAAGGTTTTATTAGGAGTTGTAATAATATAACCAACACTATCCACTGAATGAGTAGTCTTTACAACTTCAATGACAACATCAGGAAGTTTGATAACGTCTTCTGGTTTTATCGGATGGAGATTATATCGAAATTTAGCCCAAGAAAAGCTAATGTTATCAAAATAATTCACGTCTTGCTCAGGTAAATATAATTCGATTATGAGTTTCTTCCAAGTTCCATGAGATCCTAATTCTGGAAAAGCACCAAGACCAAAACAATGATCATAATGCCAATGTGTCAGGAATATTCGATCAATGAATTTTATTTTTTCTCGTTCGAGTTGAAATTCAATATCAGGACCAGCATCTATCAATATATTTTCTTGCCCCGATAATGCAACTGAAGCCCTAGTCCGTCGTAACTTAGAATCTTTCCTTGCTTCCTCACAAGTTCGGCAAGAACAGTGAAATGAAGGAACTTGTATCACTCCACTACTACCAATAAATATTAAATTGAGACTATTTTTATCCATGATTTATTCACCTAATAAAGAAATATTCTAATTCTTGTTAAGAACTTTTTTAATCTAAATTTTAGAATTTCTCGATAAAAATTAAAATAATACCAAATTTTTGTGTAATTAATTATTTTTAAAGAATGATTTAAGATTATGAGTAAAAATAATATCGAAGCAGAAAAAAGCGATATTAAGATAATTAATACTGGTTGTTGTCATGATTGCGGAGGTCGCTGTACTCTTAAAGCTCATGTTAAAGACGGTAAGATAATACGTTTTGAAACAGATAATGGTGAAGACCCCCAATTACGAGCTTGTTTACGCGGAAGGGCATACAGACAAAAGGTTTATCACCCAGATAGGTTAAAATATCCCATGCGTCGTATTGGAGAACGAGGTGAGGGTAAGTTTGAAAGAATTTCTTGGGATGAGGCTTTAGATATAATAGCAAATAAAATGAAAGAAATTAAGGAAAAATATGGAAATTCTTCTATTTTATTTGTTCCAGGTGCCGGAAATCAAGGTATGCTCCATGGTGTGACTCCTGTGGGTTTAATGCTTAATCAATTTGGAGGATACACTCGAATGTGGGGCGCACCCTCCTATGAAGGTGCTCTCTTTGCGTCTATGGGCACATATGGAACTATGATGACTGGAAATGCTCGTGAGGATTTACTCAACTCTAAACTTATCATCATGTGGGGTTGGAATCCAGCTAATACAATATGGGACCCGGGTACACCTTTAATGTTTGCTAAAGCAAGAGAAAAAGGTATCAAGATCATAAATATTGATCCAATCTTTACTGATTCAGCAGCGATCTTAGCAGATCAGTGGATACCTATTCGACCAGGTACTGATACTGCTATGTTAACAGCTATGGCTTATGTAATTATCACTGAGAACCTTCAAGATCAAAATTTCATTGATAAATATACAGTTGGATATGATAAATATAAGGCTTATATAATGGGAAAAGAAGATGGTATCCCAAAAACTCCACAATGGGCGGAAGAAATTACTAAAGTGCCAGTAGAAATAATCATAAATCTAACCTGGGAATATGCTACAAATAAACCGGCAGCTCTTATGGCAGGATGGGGTCCTGCTCGAACTGCGTTGGGAGAACAATATTCTAGAGCTGCTAATGTGCTGTGTGCAATTACTGGAAATATAGGTATTAATGGTGGATATGCTTCTGGTTTCATGCGGGCATATTCTAGTCGGGAGGCAATTTCACCAACAAGGAAGAAAAGGACAGGACCTATTAGGCAAGACGAGAAAAAAGAGATGGAGAAGAAACAAACTCCAAGAGGAAATCCAGTTGACTTCAGAGCACCTCCTCGTAAGGACGCTTTATATAAATTAAGAGGTGGAACTAATCCTGCAAGCACTCGTATTCATTTTAATGAGTATTATGATGCAATATTACAAGGTCGAGATGGGGGTTTTCCTGCAGATTTGAAAATGGCTTATATTGCAGCAGAAAATCGTTTAAATCAATATAGTAATGTTAACAAAGGCATAAAGGCATTAAAATCTCTTGAGTTTATAGTAGTTCATGAACAATTTATGACCCCTACCGCTAAGTTTGCAGATATTTTATTACCGGTTAATACTTTTATGGAACGTAATGATATTGCTGTACCTTGGTTAGGATCACCTTATTATATTTATTTGAATAAAGCAATTGATTCGTTATATGAATCAAAATCAGATCTGGAAATATGTAAGGAGCTATCTAAAAAATTAGGGATAGATCCTAGTCTTTTAAACCTTTCAGAGGATCAAATCTTACGAATATTTACCTCCCCCCGTAAGGATATAAAGAGTTATGATGAGATGAAGAGAGATGGATTTTATAAAATAAAAGTAGAGGAACCATTTGTTGCATTTAAAAAACAAAGAGAAGACCCCAAAAATAATCCTTTTCCTACATTATCAGGAAAAATTGAAATCTATTGTGAACATATGGCTGAATTAAACATCCCAAATATGCCACCTATTCCAAAATATTTGAGCCATGATGAGCATTATGATGCTCCTTTAGCAATAAAGTATCCTTTACAACTTCTTACTCCTCATAATAAGAGGAGAACTCACTCAAGTTTGAGTATGATTCCATGGTTGGAGGAAGTGGAATCACATGCAGTATGGATTAATCCAATTGATGCTGATTCAAGAAATATTGACCATGGTGATTTAGTTGATATTTTTAATGACAGAGGACGAGTAAGAATCCCCGCGAATGTTGCAGAACGAGTTATGCCCGGGGTCGTTGTTATTTATCAAGGAGCATGGTATAATCCAGATAAAGATGGTGTTGATCTTGGAGGATGCGGGAATGTTTTAACAAAAGATATACGTTCTCCTGGAGGTGCATTCCCTATGAACAGTGCTCTGGTACAAGTAGAATTATACTCTAAAAAACAATTGAAGGGATCAATATGAAACAGATGGGATTTTATTTCGACCAAACAAGGTGCACTGGTTGCTATACTTGTTCAGTAGCTTGTAAAGACTGGAATGATATTGATGCTGGACCTGAAAATTGGATGCGTATAATAGCAAATGAAAAAGGAAAATTTCCAAATATATCTCTTTCCTATCTTGCTGTAGCTTGTAACCATTGTGCTGATCCTCCATGTATTAAAGCATGTCCCACTAATGCTATCACAAAAAGAGATTATGATGGAATTGTTCTTGTAGATCAAGAAAAATGTTTAGGAAAAAGCGAATGTGGAGCTAAATGCTTAAAAGCTTGTCCATATAAAGCACCGCAATTCAGCTCAGAAAATGCTAAAATGCGTAAGTGTGATCTTTGCTTTGATAAGTTAGAACAAGGTCAACAAACGATATGTGTTGAGGCATGTCCAATGTATGCTTTAGATGTGAATACGATGGAAGAATTGCATAAAAAATATGGAACAAACACAGAAGCTGATGGTTTTTACTATAATGAGAAGATAAAACCGTCAGTAATATATAAAAAAAGATTTTCCTGAATTCCCCAAATTTTATGCAAAAAATAAAAGTAAAACGTCTTATTAATAATCCAATTATTTATCCTGAGATGGATGATACTCTAGGTCATAATATTAATGGTCCATCTTTAATTCACACGCCAAATTGGATTGATAGTCCACTTGGAAGCTATTATCTTTATTTTGCTAGTCATAAAGGTTCTTATATTTATTTAGCTCATGCTGATAATTTAGAAGGTACTTGGCATATCTATGAAAAAGGAACATTACAATTAGAGGAATCTCTTTTTTCCACAACTCCTTCAATTCGAGTGCCAAAATTTACTAAAGAAGCAGTTAAACATGGTTCTGATAAAAATGAACCACATGTAGGCTCTCCTGATGTTCATATTCATGAAGATACAAAAGAAATACGTGTGTATTACCATGGACTCCAATCAGATGGATATCAAACGTCTCGTGTAGCGCGTTCTAAGGATGGGATTCATTTTATACCTGAACCCGAGATTATATCTTTCTCTTATTTACGAGTTTTTAAATTTACTGGGTGGTATTATGGCATGTGCATGCCTGAAATATTCTATAGGTCTCGAAATGGGATAGATAATTGGGAAAGAGGTCCAATTCTTTTTAACAGGAATATGCGTCATTCAGCTCTAAGAGTGGATGAAAATCTATTGCAAGTGTTCTGGACTAGAGTAGGCGATTCTCCTAAAAGAATATTGATATCTACTATTAATTTATCGAAAGATTGGACGGAATGGAAGGAATCTTCACCAATTGAGGTTCTTCGTCCAGAAACAGAATGGGAGGGAGGAAAATTACCAGTTGAACCTTCTTTTCGAGGTCCTATTAATGAATCTGTTTATCAATTACGTGATCAAGCAATTTATGAAGAAGAAGATAGAATTTTCTTATTATATTCTATAGCAGGTGAATCTGGTATTGCGATTGCAGAATTGGAAGTATTATAGTCCATTGATTGAATCAGGTACCTGAACTAAACCTAATTTGATTTATATCATTTGTTTCTTAATAATATTAATGTACAAAACTGTAATAGTTAGAACTAAGACTGATTTATTTCTTTTGAAAATTTATCAAATTTGATTGCGAAAAGATTTAATTCTAAAATTAAAATAAAATGTATTACAAATTCTAATTATTAATTAAAAATTTAGATTTAAAATACATTGAAGGTTTATTTAAATGGAAGATGATTTTATTGTAGAAACTACTCATGGTAAGGTACGTGGATACAGTAGAAGAGGTGTCATAAAATTCAAGGGGATCCCATATGTTGCACCTCCCGTGGGCAATCTTCGTTTCAAAGCTCCCGCTCCATTAGAATTTTGGAGTGGTGTACGTAATGCAACAAAATATAGTCCTATAGCACCTCAACCTCCCTCTGCTCTTGAAGCACAATTTGGAGAACCTATGCCACAGAGTGAAACAGATTGTTTAACTTTAAATATATGGACCCCGGGGTTAGATAATAGTAAGAGACCTGTTATGTTTTGGATACATGGAGGAGGATTTATTACAGGAAACGGTGCATCTTTGGATGGGGCACGTTTAGTTCTTAGGGGAGATGTGGTTGTAGTAAGTATCAATTATCGGCTAGGATATTTAGGTTTTCTTTATATTCCTGATGTACCTGATATAGACGCTAATGTGGGATTACTTGATATGGTTGCAGCACTTAAATGGGTTAAGCAAAATATCTCAAAGTTTGGGGGTAATCTAGGTAATGTAACAATATTCGGGGAATCAGCAGGTGGTTTTGCGGTATCGAGTTTACTTGCTATGCCTGCTGCTAAAGGATTATTCCATCGGGCTATTCCACAATCTGGAGCTGCTCATAAGTTAGGCTTTAATCCTGTAGCTGGAATAAAAGTATATGAGAATTTGCTTGAGGATTTAGAAATTAAAAGAGGTGATATAGAAGCATTACGAAAAGTTCCTGTTGAGAAATTCATCGTGCCTCAGGATACTATTTTGAGAATCCAAGAAGGAGTATTGAGATTAGGACCCGTTGTTGATAAGAAGATTTTACCAGAGCACCCACTTGATGCTATAAGAAAAAGTTTTGCTAAGGATATTGATATATTTATAGGTTCAAATTTAGATGAAAGTAAATTGTGGTTAATGTGGACACCTCAAGCGAATGAACTTACAGAAGAGAAGTTATTACAAAATGTTAATACTCTAATGAGCTATTCAAAACAAGACGAAAACAAGTCTAAAGAGTTAATAGAAATCTATAGAAAATTAAGAAAAACTCCAAGAAATATAATGGATGCAATTTCAACAGATTATATGTTTCGAATCCCTGCAATTCAACTTGCAGAAGCACAATGTGAACATCAACCAAATACTTATATGTATCTATTTTCATGGAAAAGTCCTATTGATGGAGGAAAATATGGAGCGATGCATGCACTTGAACTTCCATTCGTATTCGGTCTTCTTGGAGATAAAGATATTGGTATATTTCCCCGTAAAACTGAAGAAACACAGAATTTATCTGAGAAAATGATGGATGCGTGGGTTTCATTCGCTCGTAATGGAAATCCAAATCATAAGAATATCCCTAAATTACCTCTTTATGATAAAGAAAAAAGGGCTACTATAATTTTTGATAAAGAGGTTACTATAGAAAAAGATCCTTATGCTAATGAAAGGGCTGCGTGGGAGGGTATTTTATAGAGTTTTTTAGCTTATAAAATGTATCTATTATTTTTTTTTATGATTTTTTTTAATTAAGTAAGCCTTCGTCTTTTCCAATCAGCATTATCACTCGTCCTTAAATACCATCTTAATAGGCGTTCTTTCAAATCTGTTTTAATGTGATTAAATTCAGAATTATTAATTAAATTTTCAAGTTCGTTAGGATCGTTTACTAAATCATACAATTCTTCTTTACTTTTATCTCTAATATTTAATTTCCACTTTATAGTTCTTAACATTGCAGAACGTGCTACGGTTGATCGATTTTCTTCAGGAATGTTCGTTTTATCATAATAAATACCTATAAAGGGCGTATCAGGACTTTTGATAGATAGTTCAAAACACTGTGGCTCTCGAGGATTATATCCTCCTTCTGAAAATACAGCATCTCTGTGTTCATAAACCTCATTTTTTAGAAAAGGGATTAAATTTTTACCAAAATGAGTATATGAGGTTTTCACTTGGGCAATCTCCATGATTGTTGGAAAAATATCAATAGAAGAAACTAAATTGTCATAAATATTTTTGTTAGAATTAATTCCAGGAATTTTCATAACTAACGGAATATTTATCAAACAATCTTGAAAAGCATTAGGCCACTTCTCAGTTAGCCCATAATCTCCTGCGAAATCACCGTGATCCGCAAAAAAAAATATGGCAGAATTATCATATTCTCCAATTTCTTTTAATTTCGTGATAATTTGTCCAAATTGAAAATCCACTTTTGAAATCATTCCATAATATGTAGCAATGATTTCTCTATAATCATCTTTAGTTAATTTATCTAAACCATATCTTTTATACATGAGATGCATAAACTCTGGTTTATCGTCATGCTTAGGAGGAATTGGTGATGGAATACTTTCTCTGTCATACATAGAAAAATAAGGTTCTTCAACAGTATATGGTGGATGTGGAAAAGCAATTGCAATATAAAGACAAAAGGGTTTTTTTAAGTTTGAATCCAAGTATTCTAAAGCCTTTTGAACAGTATAATAATCTATATCATTTGCGCTTTCTTGAGTTCTTTCTCCAAAATAAAATGATTTTCTTAAACGATGATCCTTTGGAAACGGGTTAGTTTTAAAACGAGGTCTTTTACCAAGCAAATTCTTATATGTGACACTTTCGCTCACGCTTAAGTTAATCGTCTCTTTATCAAATAAATCGTTTCTACCTATCCAAATAACCTCATATCCTTGGTTTTTTAAAAATTTAAATAGATTTTCTTCATGAGGTTGCAATAACTGATAAAGACTCCTATGACCATTTGAATGGATATATTGTCCTGTAAAAATACAGCATCGCGATGGTACACAAACAGGATTAACTGTAAAACATTTAGTAAACGCTGCACCCTCTTTAGCAAGTTGATCAATATTGGGAGTTTTGATTATTGGATTTCCTATTCCTCCTAAAGAAACAGTATCTCCTCTCATTTCATCTGGGACAAATATGACAATATTGGGAAGAGTTTTGTTTTCTACCATATTTAACTCATTATTTTCAAGAATTAAAAAATTATTATTTTGATATTTAGAAATTACAAGATTTAATTTTGCAAAAATATTAATTAGATTAAACCGTTTAAAAAATCTAATTCAAATATTAAAAACTAAATTAACAAGAATTTAAAAAGAAGATGATAAAAATGTCTGAAGAAAAAAAGTTTGAACATGTTAAAATAGAGAAAGTTGACGAGGGAAATTATGCCGTAGTTTCAATAAATAGACCCGATAAACTGAACGCACTTCAAAATCAAACACTTAGAGAAATTGCCGAAGCTTTAGAAACTGTAGAAATCGATGAAAAAGTTCGCTGTGTTGTTTTACGTGGGGTAAAAGAATATACAAAGAAACCTGCTTTCTCTGCTGGTGCTGACCTTTCAGGTGGTGGTGGACCTAAACTCAATATGCAAAATATTAGACATCGTAGTCATGCTATGTATTTACGGCATAAATATTATGATTTAATTGAGGAATTTCCAAAGCCCTTAATCGCTGCCGTTGACGGATACGCTTTAGGGGGAGGACTAGAATTAGTATTGGTATGTGATTTAGTTATTGCATCAAAAAAATCAGAATTTGGCTTTCCCGAGATTAGAAGAGGAATTTTTCCTGGTAATGGGGGAACACAGCGGATGATTAGAAACTTAGGAAAAATGAGAGTTAACAGAATGATGTACTTTGGTGAACATTTTACTGCAGAACAAATGTATAGTTGGGGATTGGTGTCATTTTTAATCGATGATGATAAATTTGAGGAATTTGTGCATGAAAAGGCATCATGGTTAGGGAATGCTGCAACAAATGCTCTATTCGTCATCAAAAAGTGTATCCAATATGGAGCTCAAGTGCCCCTTAATGTTGGCCTTCAATTTGAGCACTGGGCATATGCGTTAAATACTACCTCTAAAGATGTTGTTGAAGGTGTAGGTGCCTTTTTACAGAAGAGGACGCCAAAATTTCAAGGCAAATAACTATTATAAAGAAACATATTTTACTTTTTTTTTTATCTTTAAAGATTAATTTATCGAATATAAAAAAAAGTTAATGTTAGACTTATTTAAGAACAAATCAAAACAGTAATTACAAACAATTATACAATGCTTCCCGAATTCTCATTGAACGGGGGTCTCCTGTGAGAGTAACTACCATTTTATTCATTACATACGCCCAGCTTAATTTAGCGTCAAGATCCATTGTAACATGTGAGCCTCCCCATCCACCCCAATAAAAGGCACGTGGATTTGGACTTATTGGGACTTCTTTGCACACAAGACCAAAACCTAAACCAAAACGTATAGGTCCACTAAGAACCAAATCAGTACCGTAAGATTGCTCCTCTATAACTTTTTCAATTGTTTCTAGAGAGAGTAACTGTATACCATCAAATTCACCACCACATGCTAAAGCAGCTGCTACCTTTGCGACTGACCTAGCATTACCATGACCATTCGAAGCAGGAATTTCAGCCACACGCCATTCACGTGTTAAAGTCTCTCTGGCTGTTAGTGGAGGATTTAATAATACTTTTAGTGATATTGATTCAGGGTCAATATTACCCAAATTTTTAAGATCAGGAGGTGGTGGTGGAATTAATTCTCCAACACGGGGATCTTGTTCTTCAGGTAAACCTATATAAAAATCTGCTTTAAGTGGAGTTGCTACTTCATCTCGGAAAAATGTGCCGAGACTTTTACCTGTTACTCGGCGGACCAATTCACCTAAAAGATAACCGAAGGTAATTGAATGATAACCGCTTTTAGTTCCAGGTTCCCACCATGGTTTCTGAGCAGCTAGCATGTTAACAATTTGATCCCAATTATAAAGAGTCTCAGCTTGAATAGGCTTTTCAAAGCCAGGGATTCCAGCGGTATGACTAAGAAGATAACGAACAGGTAAATTTTCTTTACCTGCTTGTGAAAATTCAGGCCAATATTTAGCTACAGGTGCATCTAAATCTATAAGTCCTTTATCCACAAGCATAAGAACACATAACGCTGTCATAACTTTTGTAGTCGAATATACATTAACTATAGTATCTTGTTCCCATAGGTGCGTTTGAGCCTCATCGGAATAACCCGCCCAGATATCAACTACATACTTTCCATTTATCGTGACAGCAAGGGAAGCTCCAACTTCCAAACCTTCTTCAAAGTTCTTTGCAAAAGCTTCTTTTACTGGTTCAAATTGCTCTTCACAAAAACCATGAATTTCAATTTTATTTAACATCTTTTTCACTTGTCAATCCAATTTAATTTATAATTTTAAGATAGTAAAAATAGATATTATAGAAAAAAAAAATAATTAAATTTAAAATTACTTAATGCTAATTAATAAGAATTTGTACAGATTACTCCATCCCAATGTAGCCCATAGCTTCACTTACTGTACTAAAAGTTCTAGAGTGATACCTAAAACCTTCAATGTCACGGAATTCCACTAAAAATTTGCTAGCATATTCTAAAGCTTCTCCTACATCTTCTCGTTTTACCTCATCAACGACCATAACTTCGAGTCCTTCCTGAGTTGACGAAACTGCTGCTGGGACGATACGTTTAATACAAGAAATTACATGATATTTTTGAAGTGTTTCTAAATATCTTTGACCGACTGTATTTGCTTGAGAAGAGGATACCATGCAAATGATATAACATATGGCATTTATATACCCCTCTTTTTAATTATAGATTTGGAATTCTTGATTGAAATCATAAAAAAGTATGTGATTATCTTCTTAAATGTTACTTTTTTATCAAAAATTTTAGATAAATTTGGATAGTATAAGAAATATTCTTATGTTTTTATTAGAGTCATTAATATGAATAATTATCCATTTACGTTCGTAAAGTTGATATGTAATATTAAAATTCTTAAAATAATATTTTTAATTTTTAACTTTAACATAAAATTTCAGATTAAATGTTAAGTTCTTTGTAGATGGAACAAAATAAATAATTTTTTCTTTTC
>CAYSZJ010000016.1:0-49203 GCA_964435435.1 uncultured archaeon | reverse complement strand
AATATATTCTTATACCTAATGCCGAACAATCGGCTAACCTCAACCCTTAACCCTGAGCATCAGTTTCCTCAACTGGGCGGGTAATTATTAGATAAATACGTCTCCTCTTTTTGTTTTCAGTTTTTCGCGGTGTCCGCTTCTTTACTACTTCTTTTTTTTAAAAATAATTTCATCAAGCTATTTTTTATTTAGGAGTTAATACTGAAAAAATGGAAAATGCAAGAAAGAGACATAAAGGTCATTTATCTGTCTAAATATCATCGAAGTTCAATAAAAAACTACTCGGGTTTTATCTTTTGATTAGGATATATATTACATTTAACAATTTAAGTGAAATATCATCATAATCTTGAATTTTGCATCATATAGGAACGTTACTGGTTTTATAAATTTGAGATAAAAAAAAATAATTTTAAAATGCTAAAAAGGATGATTTAGTATTAAAGTGAAGCCTTATGAAATCATGTCTGGCTTCAACATTTTTGATAATTTTAGGATAGATAAATATTTGAAATTAAAGAGAGATAAGTATTTAAGTTATTATATAGAATATATAATAAAATTATTGTAATTTTATACATTTAGTAATATAATTATAAATCTCTAAGTTCGTTGAAAAGAAAATGAAAATGATGAGTATAAGTGAAATAAAAGAGAATCCTTGGATATTTTCCTTACTTGCTGGAGTGTTTGCAATAATTTCATTGTTAACTCCTTCTACCGCTCAGGGAAGCTCTTGTCCAAATCCAAGTGAATGCTGTGCTGGATTTTGTTGGCAGTGGGGTTTGGAATATGGTGGAGGAACTTTCGGGTGGGTATGGCAACCATATTTTATTGTTGGATTATTTACAGCAATTTTTTTCTTTGCTGGAACACTTATTATGATTATAACCGGATTTTTAGCTAGAAGTCGTGAGGAGATCAAATTCGGATCAATTTGGAGCACAATTGGAAAAGTAATATTCTTTCAAATTATCCTATTTATAGTATATATCTTAATGAGAAATTATGAATATTTTGAATATCATACAGTCGGTTTTGGGCTTATTGGGCCTTTTTTTTCTGGTGCTTTTGCAATTATAGCAGGAAGACTAGCTCCTTGACTGCTATTTTATTATAAAATTTTTTAACAATTCTCATTTTTTAGACTTTTTTTTTATAATATTCTTCTTTTTAAAGTTTGAGTTCTCATTTATTTTTAGGCAGTTACATAACACAATGATACGTTTTTTCTTTAAATGTCTTTAAAATATTAATAATTCATCAATCTGTTGATAATTAAATCTAAGTTTTATAAAAATTATAGTGAGAATAATGACTGATACTCATAGTCAGAGTTTTTTTGGACAATCTACTGGATTAACAGTACAGAGTATTTCCAAGGAGGAACCTTTTATTTTTTTTAAATGTATTAAAAAGAAGGCTGATAGAAGTTGGGAAAAACCATCTAAAGGAGAGGGAAAAATAATTAAATGTAATTTAGAAGAGATCATTATGATCCAGCAGGTTTTAAACAAAAAGGTGAAATCCTGGTCTACTTTTCATGTGTTTAATGAGATGAAAACTCAAATTTCTTTTAAATGGGAGGATGGAAATAATAAAAAACTATGGATTAATATTGGAAGTTATTCAAAAATGCTTAACTTAGCCCAAATTGAGATTTTCAGATTACTCTTAAAACATATTATAAAAGAAAAAATCAAATATGCTACTGGATCATCGGTAAATCTATCAACTGTAAAATTACCAGAATCAAATACAACTGAAGCATCTCCACGTAAAAGGCCATTAACTCAGATTATTAAGCTCCAAAAAAGTGCTAATATTAACCCAAAAAGTCAAATAAGTGGAGCTATTATAAAAGAAACAGATCATGCATTATTAATCAAATTCTCAGATAGTAAGGAAATTTGGACTCCTAAATCAATTATTGGGTCTGGTTATGATGCTAATAAAAGTATACTTCAAACCTTTTTTATAGATACTTGGTTTCTAAAGAAGAATAGTATATTAGCTGATTAAATTAAGAATAACCCATAATAGTTAAGAATTTAGGCCTTAGTTAAATAAGGGAGATATTTCTCATTAGATATTTCTATTAACGATTTTGTATAATCAATTATTTTTTTTGCTATTTCTGGATGGGATAGCATTTGAACTTCAATTTTTTCGCCTCGATCCCATAATAAATAAGGTATATCTTCATATGGGGCATCATCTTTAACTTCCTTTATCCAACTGTCTGGTAATTCATTTTTTAATTCAACATTAAGCATTTTAGCTAAAAATAAAGTCCACGCTCGGGGAACTACAGATATTAAATAACCACCTCCTCCAAATGCTACCCATCTATTTTGACAAAATTCACGAACACTAGTTTTGATTGTCTGAGCAATATCTCTATATACTGCTATTGAAAGACCCATTTCAGTTAATGGATCATTGAAATAAGTATCTACTCCTAGCTGAGTAAATAATATATCGGGGGAGTATGCTTCTAATAGTTTAGGAACGGTTTTTCTAAATAGATTTATAAAATTCTTATTATTTGTGCCAGGAAGCAAAGGAAAGTTAATAGAATAACCTTTTCCTTCTCCTTCCCCGTTTTCATTAATAAAACCTGTACCCGGAAAAAGAAATCTTCCATCTTGATGAAAAGATATGGTTAAAACATTAGGATCATCATAGAACAACCATTGAACACCATCTCCATGATGACAATCAATATCTAAATAAGCAATTCTTATATTTTTTTCCAAATTTTGAAGGTGTTTTATTGCAACTCCAATATCATTAAAAATACAAAATCCTGAAGCTTTATTTCTTAATGCATGATGAAGACCTCCAGCGGGATTAAATGAGACTTTAAAATCTTCTTCATTCCAAACTTTTTCTGCTGCTAAAATACTTGCACCACAGACTAAAGCAGATGCTTCATACATACCCTCAAATGCAGGAGTATCTCCTGGCCCTAACCCATAAATGTAAGGAGAAATTGTTTTATCTCTCGGATTTTCGCTCAATTTCCTAACAATATTGACATATTCTAGGGAATGAATTCGTTCTAATTCATTATTCGTGGCCATCCGAGGTTTTATTATCTCTAATCTGCTATTATTTAAAAGATTTAATTTATCCATAAGGCTGTATGTTAATTTGAGCCTTAGAGGTCTAAAGGGATGATCCTTTCCAAAATTATATTTCTGATATTCATCTGTATAAATTAGACCAACTCTATCGACCATTATAGTTATTAAAATTTAACCTCCTATTAATCTTTTTAAAGTATAAATTATAAGTTTATCTCAATCTTCTCTTGTATAAATCGTATTTTTTTGAACAGAAGTAATAATATTTAAGAGAGGTGTATTATCAAAATATTATAAGAAAAAATAAATATTTGCAGAAAAGTTCATATAAAGATAATTCTTTTAAAGACAACCTATGCTTTAACCATGTCCCAAGTATTTAAGAGTTTTTTAAATCGAGTTGCTCGTGAGTCTGAATTTAAGCCACTAAAGAATCAATTACTCAATTATTTAAAAAAAGAGAGTGAAAATAAATACAAAAACTATCCCAGATTATTAGAATTAATGAAAAATTATTGGCCTGAATATCAGGACCGTTCTCGTATTTCTCATCTTTTAAAAGATCATTATGAAGAGATTTTTACTTTTTATTTGAATAGTTTTTTTCATTTTCGAAAGCGGGGACTTTCATATTTTGAACCAGAAGCCCCAACTCCAGTTGATTTTAAGCTCGTTTTCAAATATAATTATAATTCTAAAGAGATTGAGGTAGTTGAGGAAGTAATGAAAAAACAAAAGATTGAGGCAAATACAGAATCGATATTAAAGCGAGTTTTTATTTTTGCTATTAGTTCTTTTGGTTTTATGGTTGAGCAAATATTTGAAAGGCCATTTGCTTTTCAATTTTTTGATATTACTTCAAATCTTCTTCCTAATAATGAATGTGAAGTAATTGCTATTATATCTGGAAGAGAACAATAAAAAACTGCTGTTTTTATTTATTAGCTATTTGTTATTGCTTAAAAATGAACTTAAATCCATGATATCATCGCCTCTTTTAACTTGGATCTTGCTTTTAATTCCTTTAATTTTTCGTTCTAGAAACATAATAGCATCAAGCGGAATTCTTCTTGGAATTCCTCCTCTTTGTCTAATAATCGCTAATAGATAGTCTATATTTTGCAGTACATCTGGACTTATCAATTCATTATATATTGCTTGGTAGACATTTGACTCTCTAACTTTTAAATTGTTCAAGTGATTGTATGCTTCAGGGGCTAAAACTACTTTTAATATAAATTCGATTTTTTCTGACAGCGAAACGACTTTATCTTTTACTGCTTCTTGTTGCCTTTTAGCTTCCATTAATGCTTTCATTTTTCTCATGCGAATTTTTTCTAGTTCATGTTGTTCAAAGTTTCTATTAGTTTCATTCATTTTCTTATTTATCTCTGTTATTTTAATCTATTAAGTATAGTTTAATTTAAGTAATACATCTTGTCATTAATTTGTTAAATTAAAACTCTATAAATAAATAATGGTGGCTAAAATAATAATTTTTTGAAGAAAAATTCCCTTTTCTTCTAATAATTAAGACTTAAAATTAGTAAAAATGGTCCCTCCCCCCGGAATCTAGCTAGATCCGAAGTAGATCCGTAATTCGAGCCGGGGACCGCTCGGTTTCAATTTCGGCTGACGTAACTTCATTAGCTACAAGCTTTAGTACGCGATATTATCTACAGCCGAGCACTCTGACCACTGAGTTAGGGAGGGGATGTGTTTTAAAATTAAATAATAATTTAATTAATTTATTTTTTATGTTTTTAGATTTAGAGTGAGTAATAACAAAAAGATATTGATATTTTTTTTGTACTCACAAAGTTCTACCTTTTGATTAAGAAAACTTCAAATATGTTTACTTTATAAGAATATTAAACAAAAAATTTTCCAATAAAAAAACGCAAAATACTTTTGTTGTGAAAAATTTTTATTGTCATAATAAATATTTTTATAAAATTTAACTAATATAACTATTACAATTTAAATGTAAATTTTTTTTAAAGGTGATTACCATCAGGGAAGAAACAGATTATACTGAAGCGATCGAGGCGTATAAGAACGAACCTACTGTCATTTTAGAACCCTGGGGTAGGAGTATTGATCACTTACGCTTAACTATCATAGGTAAAAAAGGAACTCCTTATGCAGATGGCAAATTTATATTTGAAATCAAATTTCCAGACAATTATCCTTTTGCTCCCCCATATGCCTATGCCGTTACCCTAATGTGGCATCCCAATATTGACAGTTCTATTCCACCTGGAAAACTTAACATTTGTTTAGATTTAATTAATCCAGATTTAGTTGGAAAAGTAGATGCTTCAACTGGAGCAAGTGGATGGACACCAAGCAAAACACTAACTAACATTATCGAAGCTCTCAAGGGAATGATGCATGTTGAACCTCCTTTCTTTAATCCAGGAGATCCATTGAACCACGAGGCAGGAGAGCAATACTTTAGAGCACAGAAGAAGTTCGAAGCTAAAGCAACTGCTTGGACTAAAAAATACGCAATGGATTAAATTATAACTTTGTTTATTTTTTCTCTTCATTTTATTTTATCAGTATTATTTATTGAGATCTTTATTATAATTTTATGCCATTTTTCTTAAAATTATAATCCAAATATTTAAAAAAATAATAGGATTACTCCACATAACTACGTGAAAGAGGGAAACATTGCTAATAAATTCAAAAGGATTAAAAACAAAATTTATTGATAATACAAAATTTAAAATTTCTTCATTTAAAGGAGACTTAGCTAAGAATGCTTCAAAAATAATCCCTAAAATGTTTAAGGGGATTCAAAAAGCTAGAAGAGATTATAAAAATGAGATCAAAGACCTACCTCAAGAAATAAAAACAGCCACAGAAGAATTATGGGATGAAATTATTCAGATGGCTAAATCATTAGGAATCCATCTCATTGGGTTTGCTCCTATTGATGAAAATCTAATTTTTGAGAATGATTATGTAGGTGGTATTGAGTTATTATATGAAAATGGAATTGTATTGGGGATGGAAATGGATTATGATGCTATTAATACTGCCCCTAATCCTCCTGCTGGTTTAGAGTCTTTAAGAATATATGCAGAATTAGGAGAAGCTACAAATAAACTTACAGATTTCGTTCGTTCTAAAGGCTATAGAGCAATCGCTTGTCATCCATTAGGTGGACCAATTCTTTATCCTGCCATGGCAGTTAAAGCAAATATGGGGAAAATAGGCAGTCAAGGGCTCTTGATCACAAAGAAATTTGGGCCAAGACAAAGATTATCATTGATCTCAATAAACGCAGGACCACTTCCAGAAAATAAACATGAAGAATTTGAAATTTCTAAGTTTTGTGAGAAATGTAGAAGGTGTATTAATTTTTGTCCTGTTAATGCTATTTTGGATGAACCTGTTGTTAATGAAAATGGCACAATAACACGAATAGATAGTGAAAAATGCTTTGAATATTTCTATGAAACTACTGGATGTTCTGTCTGTATAGAAAAATGTCCTTTTCATAAAATTGGGTACCAAGTACTGTTTTATAGGCAAGTATAAAAATTTTTGAATTATAAGGAAAAAAAGTCATGAAACTACTTTCATTTTCAGACAAAAGGGTCATAATTTTTGATCTTGATGATACTATCGTTAATTTAACAGCGGATTGGATGGCTTTAAAAGATAATTTAGTTGACAAATATAGACAAATATATAAGGAACAATGTGACTTTGAAAGGATATCAAAATGTCTTGAAAAAATAGTAGAAAAAAATGATGAGAATATATTAGAAATTTTTTTTGATATTATACGCCAATATGAGCTAGAAAATATAAAAGATACTCAGCTAATAGAGGAGACAATTTTTTTCATAAAAAATAAGGATTTATTTGGTGTAAAAAATGATGCTAAATTTGCAATTCTATCGCTTAACACTAGAGATTCGATAATCCGGGCTTTAGAGTTAGCTAGTATACGTGATAAGATAGATTTTATTATAGGTAGGGAAGATGTGAGGAAATGGAAACCAGCCCCAGAAGGATTAATAAAAATTAAAAATCATTTCAAGATAAAAAAAGAAGAAATGGTGTATTTTGGAGATTTAGAAAATGACCTTTTGACAGGAGAAAATGCTGGAATTGATGCATACTTAATAGATGATTTAATAAATCTTGTAAATAAAAAGAGATTTGTCAAGAAATAGAAAATAATAAAATCTACATAAAAGCAATTACAACGTTGAATTTTTTAATCTCTGATTCTGCAAGTGCTTTTCCCAAAGGAGTTAACGTAATAATATCGTTGCTTTTTATTTTCAGAGAAGTCAGTTTAATATTAGGGTCTTTTAATGAAGGCATATAAGGATTCCAATAAATTTCCTTAGTTATAGGATTCGTTACCATCCAAAATTCTGGATCTAATTTATGTCCTGAAATTTCCATTGCGTCAAATATATAACCGATATTAGCATCAAAAGGCACTACAATTTGTACATTTTCTTCTCCTTCAATCTTTCCACATGCTAAACAATCATCCCTTTTTATGATGTTTAGATGATCAAATTGACCGTAAATGCCATTATAATTCAAATAGGGGGGATCCATTGGAGATCCAATATTTCTGCCATTTATTCGAAATAATAGTTTGAGTGCTTCTTGAGATTGGATACTCGCAATTACAGAACTAACTGTTTGGATTGCTGCTATTTTATTTCCTAGAATATTTTCCATTTCTTCAAATTTATAATCTGTACCAAAAGTGTTTCTGATATTATTTTTCCATTCTTCGACCTCGACTTCAGTCAATGTATCTCTTTTCTCTGGAGGTACATTTTCATTAAATACTCGTTCTCTCAATTGTTCTAACTCCTCTTGAGCTAATTCTTTTAGTTTAAGAACCTCATCATTTAAATTAAGATCAGGTTTATGACCATATTTTTTTTCAAAGTTAACTTCAGCTTTTATTACACAATGATTTCTATTACGGGGTAATCCTTTTAAAGTACACGCTGCAACTAATTTATCATCAGCTGGAGGAATTGGAACTAAACATCTATAACATGGAGTTTGATCTAAAAGTTCGGGGGCATGTTTCCAATCAAAAACCATTTCAGTTTCTCTTCTGAATTTTTCTTTTAATGGATTAATTTTTTCTTCATTTAATCGTTCTATTTCTTCTTCTAGTTCTTCAATTCTTTTTAGGGCTTGAAAATATTCAGGGTATTCCATTTCAGTAATTTCCCAAAGTCTTGCTTCTACTAAATTATCGATCTCTCTTTCTTTATCTTTATATTGTAAACCAGAACCCTCAGGAATTACAATTAGAACATGACCCTCAAATCCTATAGTTCCACCTTCAATCATCGGTTTTTTTAGTCTCAGACAGATTTTATTTAAGTCTAATCTAGCATTAAAATTATCTAATGCTGCTATAATTACATCTGCTTCTTCATATACACCCATAGGTAATTTTTGAAGCTTTTCAAAATAAAAATCAACTTTTAGAAAAAGATTCATTTCTTTCAATCGTTCTGCTGCCACTTCAGCTTTAGGACGTCCCTCATCTCCCGGCTTGAATAGCATTTGCCTAGATAAATTTGAGGTTTCAACTATATCTAAATCCACTAAGATCAGTTTACCTATGCCCATCAGAGCGAAATCTTTTGCGATTTCACAGCCTTTCACGAAAATTATTGTTTATAATATTCTTAATGCGCCTACTCCGATGATCAAAATACATCCATTATTTATAACATCTTGATCCCAGCCATCAATTAATTGTTGTCGAGCATATATGCGCGACTTAACAAAATCTTCTACTTTTTCAGTCATTTTTAATACCTTTATTTATGGCATTATAATAATATTATTTTTTCATCAGAATTTAAACTCTTTTAGTTTATTTTAAGATATAAAAAGCATATAGAAAATGATAAGTATTAAGCTTATAAAATAGTTTAATCATTAAAAAAGCAATATTTTAATTTTTTTTACTTTTATCAGATTCTTTAATCATTTTCTTAAGATTATCAATTTCTTCCCTTTCTTTAGCTTGTTTTAATCTTTTTTGTTCTTTCTTCTTTTCCATTTCCTTTTTCTCAATCTCATCAATAAGTTCTTGTTTAATTTTAATCAAATCACTCATTTTTTTACTGAATTCTTTTGCTTCATGTTTGATTTGTTGTTTTTGCTCTTTTTCTTTTGATTTTGTTTTACTCAGTCCCTTTTCAATCATTTTCATAACTTTATCTGTTTCAATACTAACTTCACTAATTGCTTGTTTCATTTCGGCATCTTTAGATTCTCTTCTACTTTTTTCTAAGATTCTTTGTTTTACTAATTGTTTTTGAATTTCATAAATTCGTGATTCCTCGGCTTTAACTCTTTCTTCCAAAATCTTAGCATTTTTTATTTCTGTTTCAATATATTTTATCTCTTCTTTCCATCCAATTTCTTTAAATTTAGAAATAGCTGTATTGAACTTTTTATAAGCATTTTCAAAATCATGATACGCTGCTAATCTCTTTCCATCATCAATAAATTTTAATCCTTCATCTCTAATTTGATGAATATGCTTCTTTTTAACAAATAACTCTCTATATTGTTTTTCTTGTTCACGCTTTAGTTGTTCTTGTTCTAATCTTCTCCTTCTTACCTCTTCTTGAAACTTTTGATATTCTATTTGTCTTTGTATTCGAGTTTCTTCCTCTAACTTCTTCTTTTTAATATAATTAACTTGCTCTTGTTGTAAATCTTTAATTAATGTATTTAAATTATTTATTTCCGGTTCCCATCCTATATTTTCAGCTAAAATATTTCTTGCTTGGACATATAAAGAAATTGCATTATTAAAATCTGGAGTAAGTTGTTTCAAGTATTTTCCAGCTTCCTCGAGCAAGGAATAAGCAGATTCCCTGACAGTCATTTGTTCTTGAATCATTCTTTCCCTTTGTTCTTGAGCTAATAATTGTGCTCTTTTCTTTTCTTCTTCTTGCCTTTTTCTTTCGTCTATAAGAATTTTTAATGCTTTCTCTTCTTCTAATTTCTCAATTTCTTTCTGAAATTTTAATTCTTCTTGTTCTTCTTTTTGCTTCTTTAATTTATTAACCTTAAGAATCATACTATTAATAGAATCTGTTGGAAACTGTAATTCATTCAAGATTAATCCTGCTTTTCTATAACTTTTAATAGCATTCTCATAATTCGATGCTTTTAGAATTTTCTCTGCATCATCAAGGATTTTAAATGCATGTTCTTTCCTCTTCTCAAGTCTTGCTTTTAATTCTTCTTTCTCTTGGATCTCTATTTGCTTATTCTGTAATCTTTTTTTTTCGTTTTTAATGTAAGTAGAAGTTTTTTGTTCAAACTCCCACACCTTTCTTTCTCTCTGTATACTGAGTTCTAAATCCCTTTGTCTTTGTAATCGATGTTCTTTTTTCTTATCTCGAACTTTTTGAATTGTTTCTCTAATTGATTCTGTTGGAAATGAAATTTCATTTAAGATTAATTCTGCTGTATGATAATATTCAAGTGCTTTATCATATTGCACTTGATTCAGATATATCTCTGCTTCATCTAATAAACTAAAAGCTTCATCTTTTCTCTTTTCCATATAAGCACGATACTCCTTTTGTCTTTCAAGTTCATTCTGCTTACTCTTCATTTTCAATTCATTAATTTTTATGCTCTCAGCTATTTTTTGCTGAAATTCAAATTGTTCACGCTCTTTCTGAAGTTTAGATTCTAACTCCATTTGCTTAGTAGTTATTTCTTCCCTGCTTTTCATTTGAACCTTATAAATCATTTCTCTAATTAAATTTGTCGGAAAACCCATTTCACTTAAATTTAATTCTGCTTTACGATACATTTCAGTTGCTTTATCATATTCAGCTTGCGTTAACAAATTTTCAGCATGATCCATAATCTCAAAGGCTTCTATTTTACGTGATTCCATTTTCTGTAATAAATTTTCGCGTTCTTGGATTTTTATTTCTTTTAATTCTAATCTTTTCTTTTCTCTTAACATACTTTCAGAGATCTTTGATTGAAATTGTTGTTGTTCTTGTTCTTGTTTAATCTTCAATTCTTGTTCAATTTCTTTTTGTTTTTCTAAATCTCTCTTTCTCTTTTCAATTGTAATTATCGTATTAGTTAATAACTTAAGATATTCACTGGTCCAACCTATTTCAGTTAATATATGTATGGCATGTTGATAACTCACTAATGCAAGATCAAAATCTTGTTGTTTAAGTAACTCATACCCATTATTAATTAAATTAAAAGCTTCTTGTTGCTTAACTAAATTTTGAGCACTTATGAGTTTTTGACTTTTTAAATTTTCTCCTTCTTCTATTGCCATTGCTCTTTCTTTCTTTCTGTATAATTGTATTTGTTCCATAAACTCATAATTCGCTTTTTCCTTATCTATTGACTCCTGTAGTAATTTTGCCTTTAGTATATCATCTTCTCTCTTTTTTTTCATGATATTCTGAATTGCATTTTCAAGAATGGGTACTTCATCGTCCCATTGAATTTGGGCAAAAATGTTTGCTACATCTCGATATATATCAATTGACTCTTCAAATCTTCCTTTCGAGAGTAAATCTTGAGCTTTATCCAATAATTTAAAACCTTCTTCTCTTTTTTTCTCTCTATATGCTAATTCTTCTTCTTTTTTTCTTAATTTTATCTCTCTTTGTTTTAATTTTTCACGTTGAGTTTTCATTTCTTCTGATATAAGTTCATGAAATAATTTTTCTTCTTTTTCTCGCTCAAGACTTGCTTTTAATTCTATCTGTTTTTTAACTTCCATGTCATGTTTTTTATTCTCAACCGCATTAATAGATCTTTGAATTAAATCAATTTCATCATGCCATTGAATCTCTGTAAAAATATCCGCAGCGTTTTGGTATACTGTGATTGCCTTATCAAAATCATTTTGTTCAATATGTTTTTGTGCTTCTTCTAAAAGTTTGAAAGCTTCTTCTTTTCTCTTTTCAGTTATTAATCTAATTTCTTCCAGTTTTCTCAAATCTTCTTCCTTTTCTTTCATTTTAAGCTGTTCTAATTTCATTTTTTCTGCTATCTGTTGTTGGAATAGGTGCTCTTCTTGTTCTCTTCTAAGATTTAATTCGAGTTCTTTTAATTTATTCAAATCATCATCTCTCTTTTTCTCCTGGATTTTTTGAATCGTTTCTCTGATAATAGTTGTAGGAAAAGAAATTTCATTTAAAATTAATTCTGATTTACGATAAAGTTCAATTTGTTTATCATATTCACCTTGATTTAATAACTCTTCAGCTTGATCCATAATCTCAAATGCTTCTATTTTACGTTTTTCCATTTTTTGTAACAAATCTTCACGTTTTTGAACTTCAATTTCCTTAAATTTTAATCTTTCTTTCTCTTTTCGTATATAATTTGAAATTTTATTTTGAAATTGTTCCTCTTCTTTTTGACGGTTTAATGCAGCTTCAAATTCTAACTGCTTTTCCTTTTCCTTTCTTTCTTTGCTTTCTTGAATAGTTTGAATTGTTTCTTTTAGTAATTTTAAATAATCTTCTCGCCACCCTATTCCTTTTAAGATTTCTATTGCATTTTTATAATTTTCTATAGCTTTAGTGAACTTTTCCTCATTGAGAATATTATCTGCCTGTTCAATAATTTGAAATACTCTTTCTTGTTCAACTAAATTTTGGGCTGAAATTTTTTTCTGTTTTTCAAGTATTTTTTGCTCTTTTAATGCTTCTACTTTTTCTCTTTCTCTTTGAAGTAGTATCTTATTCATAAAAACTTTATCAGCAGTTTCTTTTTCAATTGCCTTTCGTAATAATTTTTGTTTATAGAGTTCATTCTCTCTCTTTTTCTCTTTTATATCCTCTATTGTAGTTTGAATAATTGGAATTTCTTCTGTCCATTGAACTTGGGCAAAGATATTGGCTATATCATAATATATTTCAAGAGCATCATCAAACTTTCCAAAAGAAAGGAAATTTTGAGCTTTTTCTAGCAAATCAAATGCTTCATTCTTTTTATTTGCTTGATAGGCTCTTAAATTCTCTTTTTCAATTAATGCAATTTCTTTTTCTTTCAATTTTTCACGTTGAGCTTTCATTTCTTTAGTGATGAGCTCTTGAAACCTTTTTTCTTCCTTTTCACGCTCAAAATCGGCTTGAATTTTCAATTGTTTTTGTAGTTCGGCCTCTTTTTTCTGATTTTCAATTTCTATAATAGAATTTTGAATTAAGCTTATTTCATTTTGCCAATTCGCATCTGCAAAAAAATTGATAGCATATTGCAATATTTCAATAGCCTTATCAAAATGACCTTGTTCTAAATTATCCTGTGATTCCTCTAATAATTTAAAACCTGCTTTTCTTCTTTCTTCACGATATTGTAATTCTTTCTCCTGTTCTCTTAATTCAATTTCTTGTTTTTTTAGTTTTTCTCTTTCTTGTTTTAAATATTTTGTAATTTGCTTTTGAAAATCTTCTTCTTTTTTTTCTCTTTCTAAAACTTCTTGCATCTTTTTTTGTCTTAAAATCTTTTGATCACGTTGTAGTTCTTCAACTTGGTGTATAGAATTTTCAATCAAAGGAATTTCATCAGTCCATCGTATTTCAGCAAATATATTGCCTGCATTTTGGTACGCCTCGATTGCATTATCATATTCACCTTTTTTAACGAAATTTAATGCTGAATCTAAAAATTCAAAAGCTTTTTTCCTCCGCTCCTTAAAATATTTTACTTCTTCCTCCTTTTCCTTTAATATGATTTCTTTTTTCTTTAAACGTTCACGCTCTTTATTTAATTGAGTAGCAATTTGCTTCTGAAAATCAATTTCAGCTTGTTCCCTTTTTTCCAAACGTTTTTGGTCTTCATATTGCTTCTTGAGTCGAGAGTTTTTAATCTTCTCTATATTTAATATTGTATTCTTAATTGTATTGATGTAAGTTTCCCACCCTGTTCCTAAATCTTCAAGAATTACCAAAGCTTTGTTATATTCATTGATAGCTCTTTCAAAGTTTTTTTCTTTTAAAATTTCATCTGCTTTATCTAAAATTTTGAAGAGATCCTTCTCTTTTTCTGCATAATCTCTTTTTTTTAATTCAAATTCTTCCCTTTTGTTCTCTAAATCTTTAGCAGATTCTATTGCTTGCTTCATTTCCTTTAAATAAATAGATTCTTGAACTCTAAATAATTCTTTTTCTCTTTTTTCTTTAAGGTGCTCAGCTTTTTCTTCTCTCTCTTGTTTTTCTTTTATATTATTTATTAAAATAATCACTGGTTGAATATAAGAATCCCATTCTATCGATTTGAAAAGTTGAATTGCTTCTTCAAGTTTCTCGATTGCTTGATTATAATCTTTTTCCCTTTCAAACTTCTTTCCTATATCAATTAAATTGAAAGCTTTAATTTGTATTTGCTCTTCTATTTTCTTCTTTTCTTCAAACTCAATGAGTTTTTTTCTTTTTAAATCTGCTTCTGAAGTTAAAGCTTCTGATTCTCCCTCAATTTTACTAGATATTTGCGAGATAGCTTGTTTTTGTTGAGCTTGAAAATTTTCAATATGCTCTTTGTCTTTTTTAAATTTTTCAATAATAGCTAAAATATTCTGAGTTTGGGCGGTCCAGCCTATAGAATTTAATAATTGAACTGCTTCTTTATAATTATTTATAGCGTTATCAAATCTTTTTTCCTTTTCAAATATCTTGGCTTTATCAATAAGAGAAAAAGCTTCATTTTGCACTTCTTCTTTACGTCTCTTTTGTTCCCTATATTTAGTAATCGCTTCTGCTTTTTCTGGAGTAGTTTTTTCTCCAAACATTCCAACAATTTGAGGTGATTGCTCTACCCGCTGTTGCGAAATTTGCTCTGAAGATATTATCTCTTGTTGTTGTCTTAGTTGAACTTCCTTTCGTTGTTTAACATTATCAGTAATATTTTTTATTTTTACTCTCAGATTCTCTAATTGTACTTCAGACCAACCCGATTGGGCTAATAAATTAATAGCTGCCATGTATTGCTGAATAGCATCTTCATATAAACCATTAGATTCTAACTCTTTTGCTCCTTCTAATAGTGAAAAAGCTTGATCTTGTACTTGTTCAATTTGAGTCTGGATCTGAGTTCGTTCATATAATTTTTCATGTTTAAGAAAATTTTTTAATTCTTCAATTCTTTCATATATATCTTTAATTCTATGAGTTAAAATTCCACTTTGCTTTAGATATTCAGCAGCTTTTTGATAATGGGATATTGCCTTTTCTGCATTTTTTTTCTCTTCAAAATTTTGCGCAAGTTCTAGAAATTTTAAGGCTTCTTGAGCCAATTCGTCTGGATTTTGCATAGTATAAAAATCTGTCTAATTGTATTTTAATCAAAAATATAACTATTGTTTTTCTTACTTAATTTACACTAAGTAATTAAACTTTTTATATTGTGATAACTATTTTAACTAAATTATTAAACACGATGAATATTATTGAGCCAGAAATTAAATAATAGAATTATAATAAACTTTGAACCAATTTCAAGAAGAGTATATCTACAAGAGGATAAAACTCTTTACGAAATCCTTACCGATTTAAATATTCCTATTCAAACGATATGTGGTGGATCAGGAACATGCGGAAAATGTAAAGTATTAATTCAGAGAGGGAAAGAATATCTAACACCTACAACGAATAATGAAAAAAATTTTGTAAAAACAGAGGAACTTGAGAAGGGATGGAGATTAGCATGTCAGACAAGAGTAAACAAAAATGACATAAAAGAATTGGAAAAACAATCTTCCCCTCAATTTAGGATATTCTTACCGAATGAATTACTACTTGAAGATTTTAAAATCTTAGTAACTGGTCCAAAAAAGGGGACAGAATTGTGGCCAGCAATTAAAAAAGTGTATATTGAGGTTAAGAAACCAACTTTACAGGAACCTGTACCTGATTATGAAAGAATTTTAACCGATCTTCTGGCTCAAAATAAAGATATTAAAAATAATATTCAGATTGATTTTAACGTATTAGAAGATTTGCCAGATATTTTAAGACAAAATGACCATAAAATTACATTAACTTTATGGAATTCTAATAGAATAATTGATTGTGAATTTGGCAATACTATTTATAATAATTTTGGAATTGCTTTTGACATTGGGACAACAACAATTGTGGGCTATCTAATCAATTTAAATAACGGTAAAATCTACGCTGTTGACTCAAAATTAAATAGTCAAACAGCTTATGGAGAAGATGTTATTACTCGTTTAACATATATTAAAAACGATAAAAATAAGCTCAAAATATTAAATTCTACTTTGATAAACGATTTAAATAATATTATTGATAAGACCTCAACCGAAGCTAATATTAACCCTTCTCAAATTTATGAAGCTACTATTGTCGGCAATTCTGTTATGCATCATATTTTTCTAGGATTAGATCCTGTAAATATTGGATTAAGTCCATTCATTCCTGTTATCAAGAAGGGATTAAATGTTAAAGCGAAGAATTTAAAACTTAATATTTCTAAAAAAGGAAATGTTTATACTGCTCCACTTATTGCTGGATTCGTTGGAGCTGATACGATTGGAGTTATTCTCTCTTCTAATATTGATAAGGAAAAAAAACTTACTTTAGCAATTGATATTGGAACAAATGGAGAAATTATTATAGGAAATCATAAATTTTTAGCTGTTGGATCATGTGCTGCAGGTTCCGCATTAGAAGGGGCTCATATTAGTGATGGAATAAGAGCAGCAGCAGGTGCAATCGATACTATAAAGATCACCCCTAAAAACCTTGATGTCTCTTACACAACAATTAGAAATAAAGAACCTATAGGTATATGTGGTTCTGGTTTGGTAGATGCTATAGCAGAAATGTTGAAATCTAAAATCCTAACAAGAAGTGGAAATTTTAATAAAGAATTTCTTGACCATGAGAGATTTATTAAAAAAGATAAAAATAATGAATTTATTATAGCTAAAAGAAATGAAATATCTATTGGGAAAGATATAACTGTCACTCAAAATGATGTTAGACAAATCCAGATGGCAAAAGCAGCATTTTACTCGGGTTCAAGGATCATTTTACGACATTTAGGGGATTCATTAGAAATTAAGCAAGTTTTCCTAGCTGGAGCTTTTGGAAACTATATTAACGCAAAAAATGCTAAATTTATAGGTATGATTCCAGATATCCATGATGAGAAAATCTTTCAAATCGGAAATGCAGCTGGGATAGGAGCTCAATATTGTTTGCTAAATAAGAATTTAAGAGATAAAGCAGAACAGTTATTAACTAAAATTCAATATGTAGAGATTGCAGTAAAAGAAGAATTTCAAAAAGAATACGCTGAAGCTATGTATTTTCCTCACTTAAATTTAAACTTCTTTCCAAATTTGAAAGAGTATAAAGAGATACCAAAAAGATAAATTTGCTTTTAAATAAATAAAATTCAATTTGAGTTTTTGTAAAAATATTTAAATTTTTAATATATCTAATCTATAATTTAATTTGTATTATCAAATTAAATAAATTCTTAAATATCATTTACAATAATATTTTATATACATAAACAAAAATTTTAAAAAAAAATATAAATAAACGACGTGAATGAAGCCTTATGTCGAGTTTTAAGCTCAAAGTATTGTTAACTGGAGCAGCTGCTGTAGGTAAAACCAGCCTTGTCCAACGATTTATTAAAAATAGATTTCAAGCAAATTATAAATTAACTGTCGGAGTTGATATTTTGACGAAGGATGTCGAATTCCGATCTGGTGAAATAGCAACTTTGTCGATATGGGATATTGGGGGGCAGCAACGCTTCGAATTCATTCGAAGTACTTTCTATAAGGGTGCCGCTGGTGCCTTATTGGTATTTGACTTGACTCGAGAACAGACCTATACAGAAACTCGAAAATGGTTAACAGAGATACGTCAATTTGCAGGTGAAAATATTCCTTTTGTCCTTATTGGAAACAAGGCAGATCTAATAGAGGATGTTGGGGTAGTGATCGAGAGAAATGAAGCACGCTCATATGCGGAAAATGAGGGTAGTATTTATATAGAAACATCTGCAAAAACAGGAGTAAATGTAGATGAGGCTTTCACGGAACTCACACGAAGAATAATTGATTCTAGATCTTAAGATTTAAAATATAGTTTTTTCTTCTAATTATGAAAATTATTTATTTCTTAATTTTGAAGAAGTAATAATTTAATTACTTTCTCATGAAAATAATTTAGTTAGTAGGCTCAAATTCTTCATAAAGGTCATCATGAATAATTTTTATTGCGTCTATTAATCGATCTTTAGCTATAACAATAGAAAGATTTAATTCATCATAACTTTGAGAAATTGATTTAACTTTTATATTCTTTTTATCTAAAGCATTGAAAATTTCTGCTTTTGTTTGATTCTCAAGTATTTTTAGACCTGTTATGTTAATTACAGCAATATCTTCCCATTTTATCTCAAAAAATTCGGAGTAAAATTCAGAATTTTTTAATGCTTGAATCGCTTTCTTTGAGTCTTCTGCTTTAACGATGAATGATGTGCTTATTTCAGAGGAACTTTGCGCTACTAGAGAAACACTAATATTATTTTTGCTCATTTTTTTGAATATCTTTGCTAGAATCCCTGGAACATCAACCATACTCCCAGAAATTATAGAAATTATTGTTGCTAATTCTACAGCAGAAATTCCCTTAATATGTTTGACATCAGTATGTTCAGAAATCTCAGTGAAGTTCTTCTCTAATGGATTATCAAAATTTCTGATTTCTAAGGGGATTTTATATTTTTCTATTGCTTCCAAACATTTAGGATGGAGAATTTTAGCTCCAAAATTAGCAATATGTTTTGCTTCAGTATAATCTAGATTCTTAATAAGGGAAGATTGAGGAACATATTTCGGATTTATTGCCAATAATCCACCGACATCTTTCCATAAAATTACTTTTATATTTTTATCTATACCCACATTATAAAGTGAATGTGCTAAAATCGTTGCTGAATAGTCTGAGCCTCCTCTTCCTAAAGTTGTGATATATCCGATCTTATTTCTTCCAATAAAGCCAGTAAAACATATAATTATATCCTTTTTAGGATTCTCTAAGATTGGGATTAAGAGTTTTTCAACTCGAGAATTTGTTAAATCATACAAAGGATAAGCGTTATTAAATTCATCATTTGTGATAATGACTTTATTTGCTGGAATATAAACAGAATCTAATTTATTACTTGCTAGATACTGATCTAAAATATATGTTGATATTATTTCACCGAAACTAGAAATATAATCCTTATAATAGGGTTCCAATCCAAATTCTTTAATATCTGCCAAGGTATCTTCTAATTCACTTAATTTATCATCAATCCAATCCTTTACTTTAAAATAGTGCTCAGTTTCCTCTTCAAATATTTGTTCAATTATATCAATATGCTTTTTTTCAATTAAAGCAATATTTTTATCAATTTCTGTGATGTCTTCTAAATTTTGAGCTGTTTTTAAGAGTAAATTTGTTATTCCACTAAAAGCTGAAGTAACATATATTTTTTTTACATTTTTATAGAGTTCTGTAATTCTTAGAATCTTCTTAAAAGAAATTTTATCAGTTAAACAAGAACCTCCGAATTTCATTACAATAATTGGCATTTTTTTCACGTATTTCTTTTGAAGTATTAGTTCTTCTGAATATAAAATAAAAATTATAATTAAATAGATAAATTTTATTCATTCAATTTTATTTAAATAAAATAAAATCAGAATTTTAATTTATATTTATAATGATCGATCTACATTTGCACTCATCTGCTTCTGATGGGTCATTAACTCCTTCACAATTAATTGAAGAAGCGCTAAATCTCAAACTAAAGGCAATTGCAATTACAGACCATGATACTATAGCTGGTGTAAAAGAATTCTTGTCATTTGGGGAATTAAAAGAAATTATTGTAATTCCCGGGATAGAAATTTCAATCAGGCATGAACCTGCAAGGGAATTAATAGATGTTCATATTATTGGCTTAAATATGGATCATTCCTCAATTAGATTAATCAATTCGATTGATGATCAAATTAAAGGAAGATTAGAACAAAAAAAGGCAATATGTAAACGTTTAAGAGATGAATTTGGATACGATATCTCTTTTGAAGAAGTAAAAGCAAATGCAGGAAGTAATGTTGTAGGACGGCCTCATATTGTCGAGATTATGAGAAAAAATAATCCTAAGAAAGTTAAAGGAAAATCGAAAAATGAATTATTCAAAATGATAAGTATTGGTGGCACTGCATTTGTAGATAGAGAAGTAGAGTTAAATCTTGAAGAATCCATTGAATTAATTAAATCAGCGGGCGGAATTCCAATTCTGGCACATCCAGGAATTTATGAGATTTCAGATAGAACTAAGTTTATAGAATTATTTATTAGCGCGAGTATAGAGGGAATCGAAGTGGAATATACATATAATAAAAATAGACCTTTTTTCCAAACAGATAAAGCAAATTGGGCACAGAACTTCTTTCCAGATTATTTTCGAAAAATTGCTGAAAAATATAATCTCATTAAATCAGGAGGATCTGATTATCACGGAGGTAAAAAAGGGATAAAAATTGGGGACGCTAATGTTCCAGATGCTTATTTAAGGAGTTTTATTTAATTTCATATCTAGAATTTCATTCCTATAAGTTCAGTTTTTCTATCTTAATCACGTTCTAAATTAGATTTAATATTTTGCGCTCTTTTCTTCAAGATCTCTCTAATCTGATTAGCATCCTTTTCGCTTGTAAAGAAAAGTGGAACCCATAAGCAAATTGATAAAATACCAAATATTAATGTTGACCATAATATTGTTAACGAAAAACTATCTGTCCAAGCAATTATAAAACCTCCTAAGATGACCCCAATTGATCTTCCTACAAAATCAATAAACGATCCCATTGCTACCATTGTTCCTCTGTGCTCAGGTAAATTTACATCTATTAAAGAACTATACCAATTTGGTGCGATTCCAAAAGTAAAGGCAAAACCGATCCCTAATAACGAGGAATAAATAATCCATAAAACCCAAAATCCTGGTAAGTTAATTGATAGACTTCCAAAAAAAAAGGTTTTATTTGAAACATTTGGCGTCATAAAAAACCCCGCGAGAAGAAAGGGTAATGTAAGAATCGAACAAATTGTAGCAATTTTAATTCTTCCGCTTGAGTCACCTCTCTTTACTTTTTTATCTCCCCAATGAGCTAACCAAAACTGTCCAAAAATTAATCCTAAACCAAAGACAAAGAGAAGCAGAACACCAAGTGTTAATATACCAAAAAAATCGGAAAATGAAATTCCTAATTCGAGATTAAAATAAGGAAAAATATATGCTACAAGTAGTCCTGAAGCTATTACATCAAAGAAATTTAATGTTAAGAAAATATTTGATTTCCTTGTGTAAATATTTTTCAAATCACTAAATTTTATTTTATAAGAATATTGAAGTGTATCCTCTGTTAAGATAGATTCTAAATATTTTTCTTTTGCAGCTCTTTTTGGTTCAGCAGTGAGAAATAGACAGAAAATAGTGAAAATGAAGCCAACAAGACCGAGAATTAAAAAGGGAAGGCGCCATGTATTTAGCAAGTTAGGAAAATTTAGAGAGATATATGAAATATTTTCTCTAATACTTTCAGATTCTATATCAATTCTTTCATAGGGAATTCTATTAAAGGATAATGCAAAGAATGTAGCAAATAACGAACCGATTGTTGATAATAATGACCATACAGCAAATGATTTTGACCGCGAGTCTGAAGAAACCATATCTGCAATATAAGAAATGATTAAAGGACCTGTTATTCCTGTTGCTATAGCTGCGAAAATACGTGCTAAAATCAAATGCCATAGATCAGTGATAAAAATATGAAGCATTGCTGTCATAGACCAAAACAGTCCTGCAATAACTAACAATTTTTTTCTTTCAATAAGGTCTGTAGCATATCCGGAAATTACAATAGTTACTCCATGGATTATTGTATAAATTCCAAGTATAATACCAATAGTATCGAAAAATATTCCTAAATCTGCAGCAATTAGGATTTGATTTGGAAGGATTAATGTATTATCCATTATAATGATTATTACTAAGATTAGAAATAAGGATAATGAGAGATATTCTCTTTTTTTCATAAATAATCTAAGCTCTTAAGATAAACAAAATTATTTTTTAACGAGCCTAATTATTTAAAAGATTTTGGATTTCTTGGATTTGGTTGTCTAATTTTGTCACTAAAAGAGCTATTTTCTTCTTTTTTTCTTCAAGTTCTTCAGCAGAGATTTCTCCTTGTAGTTCTTGCACATCATAATCTAACGCCATTTTATTTAAATTTGCTTTTTTTATCTTTATATCAAGTAGTTGCTTTTTCAAATCTTCTTTTTGATACTTATCTGTAATTGAAATCTTTTCTGTAGATGGTTCCGATGGAGCAATTCCTTCAGATCCTTCTTTTATGACTTTTTGAAATTTCTCTTCTAATGGTTTTTCGTCAATTTTTTGAACAGTAGTTTCCTCGGGTTGGGTTTTAATAACATCAGATTCTATTTTTAAAGTTGGAGTTGCTGAGAGAGGTTTTGTTAATTTTGATTCTGTATCACTCTTTATTTGACCATATGGAGAAATTTTTAGCTGAGATTTAGCCTCTTTTGGAACTGTAGCCACTTTTTTTGGACGAATTTTAACAAAAAAATCTTCAGGTTTTAATTTTAAACTTGTAGGTTCTTGAGCTATTTCTGGTTTTTTAAACCCTTCTTGTTTAGGTATTTCCTTTATATCTTTAACTTTTTCCGGAAATACTTCTTGTTCTATTCTTGGTTTTTCAATCGAAAATGAGCTTTTTTGTAGTGGTTCTGTTGATGGAGGAAGTTGTGGCGGTGGTGGAGGTTTAGAAATTTTTGGTTCTTCAATGGATATAGGTTCCTGAGATGGTTCAGCTTCTTTTAGAATTTTAGTTTTTTCGGAAGGGACAGCTTTTTGGGTCCTATCAGCTTCTATAGGGTGTGCGGGGGTAGGCTGCGGGGCTCCAACCTGTTCTAACATTGTTTTTATTTTTTGCGATTTCTCAAAGAATTCCTTTCCTAATGAATCATCTCCTAATTCCACACATAAACTACTAATTTTATCAAATAGAAATGCTGCTTTATCAAAATCTGCATCTTTCAAAACTTTTGTTGCCTCTTCAATCAATTTATCCCTTTCTAATAGAGGTTTTAATAGAGGAGAAACCTCCGCACTCATCTCTAAGATATCTGCGATTATTTGAATCATTTTATTACGATTTTCGGGATCTTTAGCTATCATTGAATAAGTTTTCAATCCTAAAATTCTTTCAATTTGAGAAGGTTCCATTGCTCCTTCTAAATCTTGCTTATTACCTATTATAGCTGTATGTGCATCAGGTGCTTGTTCTTTTATTAATTCTAAAAAAAACTTGCTTTTTTCAACATTTTCTAATGTAGAATCAGTAATGAGGAGAACAGCATCACTTCCTTTAATGAAGTTATTCCATAAATAACTAAATTGTTCTTGTCCTGCAAAATCCCATAAGTGAAAATGTAATTTACCAATTCTAATTGTAGTAATATCGCCTGTAATCGTTGGTATATGTTGCATAGGGATTTCTTCTGCACGAATTAATTTAGTGATAGTTGTTTTTCCTACTCCTGAAAATCCAACTAAAGATATTTTTGGTCTTAAATTTTTATGGATTCCATCTATTATTGGATCAAAAACTTCGAAAGTTTTGGCATCAAACCTGTGTTGTAAGATATCTTCAAATAAAGTTACGAATTCTTTTCTACATTTTTCTAATTCCTTTTTAACATTATCAAATTTATCTGTTAAACCAGTTACAAATATGAACAGTAATTCTAAATCTTTTTGTGTTATAAATGACACTTTATATTTATAAAAATCATGAGATTCTACTATATCTATTTCTCTTGAGGATACATCCAGCATAATTTCTTCTACTAGAAGACTCAACGCTTCTTGTTTCATCGTTTTACCGAAATGCCTATAATATAGAAGTTCTTCACCTTTATATATAAATACTTGACGTAAAATAGTTTTCCACCAAAAAAATATATATTTTTCCCTCTTAAAACTAATTCGAGAGATATTTTACTAAGTCCTTAATGATCGAATATTTATCTTTTTTAATTTTTTCTTGTTTTAAAGTATCTTCTATTTTTGAAATCTCTTTTGAAAAATCAAAGATAGAAAATTCATGAATCTCTTCTCCAGAACTTTCACTTAATTTTTTCAAAAAAACACCAATACTTGGCATAAATTTTGCTAAGTTTACACTTAAATCAAGTTTAGAAATTAATATTAAATCTTCTGTAAATGTAAATAAATAATTGTTCTTTTTAGCCTCCAACGCAAATGAATTAATATTTTCTAAATTCAATTCAGCAGCAATTTCTTTAGAATTTGAAACCAATGATAAAATTTTTTGAGGAATTACTTTTCCTTTAGAAAATTCCTTAATTGCCGATCCTAGTATAATTCCATATTTATTAGCGATTGCACATTCAGCATTTAAGTCAGATTTTAGTTGAGAGATAATTTCCTCGTAATTAATTTGATTCATAATTTGGAGGTATTGCTTTTTAATAAATAATGAAAACCTATTTATTTATATTTATTTTGTTATTAGAATCATTATTATACTAAGATTCTTAAGAATTTAATAAATAAAGAAATTGAAAACATTTAAAACACATTTCTCAGAAAAACAATCAGATATTACGATTATTTCTGAATCGAAATCAGCTATATTAAGAGCTAAAGACACTTTATTTTTTCATAGAAATAATTTAGAAAGATATATTAAAAAAGATAATAATTTTTTAACTTCTTTCTCTCCAGTAAAAGTAAAAACAAGTTTAAGGATTATTAATTTAATGGCAGAAGTAGCCTATATCTGTGATGTCGGTCCTATGGCTTCTGTAGCAGGAGCTTTAGCTGATTTAATGTTAGAAGCAATGAAAATAAAAGATAATACTAAAGAAATTGATTATATTCCAGCAAAAATTGCTTTAGTTGAAAATGGGGGTGAAATTTCTATAGATTCAATTAAACCAATGAAAGTGGCTTTATTTGCAGGATATAACGAATTAAACTTAAATATAGGATTCTTAATAGAAAAAAAGAATTGTCCATTAGGAATTGGTACAAGCTCTGCAACAATAGGACATGCGATTAGTCTAGGACAAGCTGATGTGGTGACAATCTTTGCAGAAAATGCAGCGTTAGCAGATGCAGCAGCTACTAAAATTGGCAACTTAGTAAAGGGTAATGATATCGAGACATCAATTAAAAAAGGTTTGGATGCCGTGGATGATATTTATGGGATTTCAGGAGCTCTTATTAGCAGAGAAAATAAAGTTGGGCAGACAGGAAAATTGCCTAAACTAATTAAGATTGAAGGAGATAAGAATAAGATTTTGAAAGAAAAACTGGATAATATATTTCCTGGAGATTATGAAATTTTTAGATAACCGATCTATCAAGTAGATAAAACTGGATAGTTTTGGATGATTCTATAATATTGATTTGCATCTCTAATGATGGATTCCTTGAATTTACAAAATTCTCCAACCATCAATTTCATATAATGCCTTTCAGCGGGATCGGAACTCGCTACATACTCATTTTTTAGAAATACTTCAGTAATATTGAAAGATGCTTGAAGATGGCGGTTAATTTTAAAACCACAATGCTTACATACAAAAATATGAGAATTGCATTTTGTTATTGTTCCGCATTTTAAACATTTTATAGAAGTATTTCTTGGATTGATACATTCAACAAGATTCCCCGTTGAATTTACTTTATAATTAATATAGGTTTGTAATTGTTTAAAATTCCAACGATTTAACCTTCTTCGAATATTTTTTGGTTTTTTCTTTTGCCATGATGATAAGTTTTTTTGTCTGGAAAGAGATTGTCGAATATTAGTTAAATTTTCCATCACAACGATAGAATTGTGTTCTATGGCAATTTCTGTGATTTTTTTTGCTAAATTATGAATAAAATTTTTTGTTTTATTCCTTTCCCTTGTGCCATACTTACAAAGTAATTTTTTTCGCTTTGTTGGTTGATACTTCAAATTATTATCTATTTTTTTTGCTATATTTTTTCTTTTTAGAGAATATGTATAATGAGTCTTAGAAAGAACAGATGTATCAAATGATTTAAATATTCCTTGTTTATTATCGATAATCAAAAGATCAACGCTTCTTTCGTTGATGTCAATTCCTATTACTGATTTAATGGGATTTTCTTTAACCTCATAAATAAAAGGAATGAAAATATCTACTGTTTTATTATTATTTAATTTTACAGTTATTTCTCCATGATTTTTTGCTTTTAAGGAATTAAAATATTTATTTGGCTTAAACGGTATATATAATTTAGTTCTTGGTTCTATCACTAAAACAACATAATTCTCCTCAAGATAACACAAACATTCTTCTAATTTCATAGAATTCTTTTTGTATATAGGATGTGGAAGTTGCTTTTTTTTCTTAAAGCACCATGAATTCCAAGATTTCAAAATATCCTTAGTTATTCGAGCAGAAGAATGGCAATAATGAGTATGTAATTCGGGAAATAAGGATTTCCATTCGTAATAGAAATTCTTTCTAATCTTTGGATAAGATGAATAATCATAATAAATATTCCCTTTTCTAGAAATTTTCTTAAATAGAGGATTTCCAATGGATTTTTCAATTAAAAAATTAACAGAATTTTTAAAACAAGTAATCGCATAACCAATTCTTCGATACTTTCTTTTTGTTAATGTTAAAGATGTTATTCTTGCGGTTTTAAAAGTTTTCAAGATTATATATTCTAATCCTTTATACAGATTTTACCAATAAGAAGAGTTTTCATTATAAAAATAATTTGAGAGTAATGATTTATTATATCTAAATTCAAGTAAAATTAAGATGGAATTATAAAAATTTATTTAAAAAGACTGTTAGATAACCCAATAAAGGGGAGTTTCCACTCCTTTCATCGTTTTTGATGAAAATATTTTGTTTAGATAATCAAGATTATAATATTCTTCTAATTCCTCTTTTGATAATTGTCCAAATAAATCCCCTCCCTTGTTTATTGGATATTCACCTGCAAAAATTATATAGACATCTGTATGATAATCACTTTTAATTTTTCTTAAGATATTAATGCCACTCTCATTAATATGGTTGTTAGGAGGAAATAAATCAGTTTCATTTTTCAAAAAAATAAAATTCTCATTATAAGTAAACGAGCCATCTTGATCACTAAAAAGATAATCATAATGATTAAATACATGATTCCATCCAAACTTAGTAAGTATAACATTTTTTTCCCTAGTGTTATTTGAATACCATTGAATACAACTTGCATCTCTCTTCTTTACATCAAAAACTTCATAACTTACTGACTCATAAAAATAAGACGTAAATAATGAAAATGATATTATCATTAAAATAGTAAATTTGGGTCTAAAATTTTTAAATTTATTTAACCTTATAAGCTTATATATATATGAAATAAACCCAATCACAATAAAGGGGGGTATAAGATATAGAATTCTTTGCCAAATCAAATTACTAAGAATATAAACGTTAAAAATAAAACCTATTGCCAATATTATAATGAGACTTAATCCCCAAATAAATATCGGTTTTCCTCTTGGCTTTTTTTGAAATAGAATCATTCCCCATATAGAAAATGCGCTTATTAATATGATTTGAGTTATATAGAATATATTAATCATTTCTATTTTAAGCCAGAACAAGTTTACGATCAATAGAACAACTACAAGGAGAATCAAAATACTAAAAATTAGTGGAACTATTATTCTGTCTTCGATCTTTTTGTAAGTATTCCTTCCTTGTCCTTTAATCACAGATGAAAATCTTCCTTTAGTGAAAATAATTGATTTTTGTAATCTCCAGAATAAAATAGCTCCAGCTGTAACCCCAGCTATAATCGTAAATAGTAAAAGGTACCATGAGATATTGAATGGAATTAAAAACCAATAATGCCCACTTCCAATTCCAAAATAACTTAATATTAAAAAAATCCCAAATAATCCTACTAAAAAGATTAAGTCAAAACCGCGCTTGTAATCTTTCAAAAAATAAATAAAGTATAACCATAAATAAGAGATTAAAAATATTATAGAAGTGACTACGTGCGTAAGAACAGCACTAATAAAGATTATCGTAATTATTATATAAAAGAAAGAAATGTTTGTAAGAATGTCTTTTCTCTGTGGGCGTTCTAATTTAACAAAATTTTGTAATCTTACATATAGAAGAAAAAATATAGCTAGACATTTAATTAACGCGGAACCTGAAGGCCAATATTGAAGCATCATTGTAGAGAAACCTAGCGAAGAAAACTCTAAAATAAATACACTAAGAAATGCTAGATTCCGATTTTTAAATATTCTTAAGGATATATTATAGAAAATAAGAGCAGAAAGAAAGAATGTATAAAATACAAAAAATTTTGGTATAACTACATGATTCAAACCAGAAAAAAAATTGATTACTGCTCCAAAAATACTTAAACCCAATTCTCCATGATATTCTTTAATATGAATAATTTTTTCATTTGTTATTCTTTGGCTATTAAGAATATGAAGCCATGGATCAGTTCCAACAAAATAACTAAATTTAAATACATTCATGATACAAATTAAGAAAATAAATAGGATCAAGAGAATTGCATTTAAAGGTATCTTTTTTTTTAAAAATTTATATAGAGAAGATTTATTGAACTCTTCCAGTTTATTTTTCAAAGTTTCTTTAGGTTTAAGTAAACTATATGATCCTTTTTTCCATTCACCAAATATTATAATAACTATTAATAGTAAAAAAAATATTAAAGTAAAAGAAAAGAAAAAAAATCCTATAATTGGAATACCTATCCAATATCCAATATAACCTATAAAAATGTAAAAAGCTGAATTAATAACTATTGTTAGACTTAATTTTTCTAAAAAACTAAAACTCTGCTTTTTCATTAGTATGAAAAAGATGGGGTAAGTGGGTAAAAATAATAAAGTAAAAATGGTACTAATAATTACAATCGATTGAAAAAGATATTCAAGAATAAAGATTTCTGATATCCCTAAAAAAGTAGTAAAATTAATTAATTTAAAAAAGACAAATAAAAAAGATAGAATTGAAAGTATAAAAATTAGGAAATTTATTCTTAATCGGATGAAAATACATATTTTTTTAAAGTAAAATTTAGAGTTATCCATCTCTTTTCTTCAGTTTATTGTATCTTTAAATCAACATTATATTTTCTATTATACCATGTAAAATAATCCTTTAATCCTTCTTTTTGGGTATATTTTGGTTGATATTTTATAATTTTTTTCGCTTTAGAAATATCCCCATAACTGTGTAAAATATCCCCCGGTCTAGGATCAGTGTATATAATATTTAAGTCTTCCCTGTTTGTTATTTTAAAAAATAATTTTGCAAGATCTGTTAAATTGATTGGAGAATTTGCACCTATATTTAAAATCTCACCATTACTCTCATATTCAGCGGCTAATATGTTAGCTTGAATTACATCTTTAACATAAGTAAAATCCCTTGATTGTTCACCATCTCCAAATATTATTAAGTTTTTATTATTGATGAGTCTTCCTAACCAAATTGCAATAACTCCACTATAAGGTGAATCTTTTTGTCTTGGACCGAAGACATTAAAATATCTTAAAGAAACTGTTTTTAACCCATAAATTTGATGATAAACCTGCATGTAAGCTTCACATGTCATTTTTGATACTCCATAGGGAGAAATCGGCAAACAAATCATATTTTCTCTTTTAGGTAACTCCGGAAAATCCCCATATACCGAAGCACTTGAAGCAAAGATAATCTTTTCAACATCCATTTTCCTAGCGGCATTTAAAATATTTAATGTGCCATTTACATTAACATCATTACATGATTCTGGCATTATTATTGATTGAGGTACACTAGTAAATGCTGCTTCATGATACACGATATCAATATCTTCAAAGATATCTAATAAAAAGTTTAAATCTCTTATATCTCCTTTTTTAAATTCAAAATTATTATTTTCTACAACATTTTCTAAATTATCCAAACTTCCATTAAATAGATTATCAACCCCAATTACTTCTGCTTCTAATTCAATTAATTTATTTGTTAGATTACTTCCTATGAACCCTGCAGCTCCAGTAACTAGGATTCTTTTATCTTTAATTTTCATCTTTATTTAACTATAAATTTTGAGGTTGTGTTTTTTACTGATAAGAATTTATTTTTAAATTTAGTATTATCAATGAAAATTTCGTATTATATAAAAATGTTCATAAAGAATAAATTTTTTGATATTATATTTAGAATTTTTAGCTCAAATCTGTTAAATATTTCATAAATTCTTTTTGGATATCTTTTCAGTATTTGATTTCATTTTTTCATATATTTCAACATTAAGTCTTTGCTTTAATTGTAATAAAATAAATATTTTATAAGGATTAACTTATTCCATTAAATTTATAATAAAATCCAACTTATATAAACTAATATTTTTTATTTTATTCTTATAAAGGCAAATTTAGAGTTTTGATATAGAAAGTCAAAATCATTTGTAATCTTTTCTTGAAAATTATCGTTTAAGTCATTTTTTGGAACCAAAACATACTCACAATTATTTTCATCGAAAATTATTCTAAAATTTGAATAAGTTTGATTAATATGAAAATCAAATTGAATTATAAGAATATTTTGATAAAAAATCAGTGCATATACAATCCTTTCTGTCGAATCTTCAACAATTATTGATATATTTTTTTCTGGGGGATTTTCATTAAAATAATTTCCAATAAATAATACTACCTCAACCCTATCATCATCATATGTTTTCCAGTCATAAGTTCTTGGAAAGGTTGTAACATAGATAAACCCTCCTACACTAATAAATAAACAAATATAACCTAATCTTAACACCTTTAAGAAATTTTTTTGATTTAATTTTTTCTGGTTTTTAATTTTAGATACGGATCTTCTAAAAAGATCAACGATATATTTAAAAGAATATACGAAAATAATCGCCCAAAAACCTGAAAAAACTTCAAATAATCTCTTTCTAAAGCCAAAAAAGAATTCATGTAGAATTTGAAAAAATTCTATCTGAATAAATCCGAAATATTCAATTAAGCCAAAGAATAAGAATGATCCAATAAAAGTAAATTTAAAGAACGAAATCATATAAGTTTGTTTTTTATTAAACTCATATTTTCTATGAAATTTTATGAGAATTCCAACAATAATCAATACTATTCCTATACCAAGGGTCAGGCTATAAAAAAACCAAACTGTATTTAAAATTGGAATATCTTTAAAACCTTCAGTGAATATTCCTTTAAACATTTTATAAATCGGATATATAAAAAAACTAAGAGCAAATTCTACTATCAATCCACCAATAGGTAATAATATTGAAAAAATAGGGTTACTTCTTAGTGTAATTCCATTGTTAAAGAAAGGGAAGTAAGACCTTATATAATCTGTAAAAAGTTTGAAACCTTTATTAGAATAACTAGCTATTGCAACTAAACCTGGTATGATTAATAATACTGTGAATATTATAATTACCAGGGATATTAACATAAATTTTTTAAAAACTTGAAACTTTTTTCGAAAGTTAGAACGATTTTTTATAAAATATCTAATCAAGATTAACATTTCAAAAGTAAAATAAAAAGTAAAATAATAAAGAAAATTTAATGCATGTGCCATGAATATTCCTGCGAGTATTAAACCTTTATATAATAAGTTTTTATCTAAAAATGTTTGTTTCGTAAAATCTTTCATGCTACGATCATTTGTTATAACACTTGAAGTTATACTTTCTTTCATAAATAATAGTAATAAGAAACCGAAAGTTGTTGCTAAATTAGAAGTTAATGGAATAGCGTACCTTTCAATCAAGTAGCTAAAGCTTATAAACGTAACAAGTGCGAGAATAACATATTTCTTTTCTTTAAAAAATTCTTTAGAGATTGCAAACATGACGAGAACATTAATCATCATTAGAAATAAAGGAAAAAATTTCATGCAAAAATAAAATATGTAATAATCATCTGTAATAGCTGTATAGAACCCTAGGGATAAAATAAATCCTGGAGGTCTTACATAATCTTCAAAATTTAAATAATGGTATTCATGAAGAAACCATGAATGTCTATACCAGTGATAGGGATCATATGCTTGATATGCTAATATATTATCGTGAAAATAAGGTTGAAGCAAGATAAGTAATAAGAAAATAATTACTAGAATCAATAAATAGCTACCATTTTGTTTAAAATATTCAATAAGTCTTTCTTTCCAATTGCGATTTATCTTTTCTCGATTGAAAATCCTTTTTCTCCAAAAATAAATGATAAAAACTATATCATAAATCACAAACGGTAAATAAACTGTGAAAAAATTAAAGATTCGAAGAGTAACAATTACCATTAAATAAATTAGATTAAAAGCAAAACCAATACCAAAGGATTTTAAAATTATTGTTAAAGAGAGATGCTCTTCCCTAGACCTTTTATCTAAAATAATAAAAATAGAATAACCAAAAATTGTAATAATAATGAAAAGTAACAAAAAAAGGAAAAGCGCTATTAAGAAATAATTTTCATAATAAAACATAAGTAAAATTGCGGAAAGAATTGTGCTTTAATTTTAATTTTGGATTATTAATCATTTTTATAAAAAGCTTCTAATATGAATTTAGAATTCTATATGAATTTTTTCAAATTTTAATTTTCTCTAATTAATTCCTAGGGCTTTAGACCAAATTTTTAAAAATTTTTATTATTATAAGTCTTATTTTATAAAAATGTTCATAAAGAATAAATTTTTTGATATTATATTTAGAATTTTTAGCTAAAATCCGTTAAATATTTCATAAATTCTTTTTTATATTCTTTTGGAAGTTTATCTGGTCTTTTTAGGTCTGAATCAGAGCTTACTTTAGTTTTAATCAACATTAAAATTGGACCTTTTTGATTTTTGATATCTTCTAATGATTCTAATAATTTTTTTTTAGCTTCTATTAAAATTCCTAATTTATAATTTGATGCTAAGGCTATATCAGTGAATTTAACATTGGGAGAATTTGTAGGTTGGCCTCCTGTAGATTCATGAGCCTCATTATCTAATATAATATGAATAAGGTTTGTAGGTGAACATTTTCCAATCGTAGTAAAAGCACCCATTTGCATAATTGTTGCCCCATCTCCATCAAATATAATTACTCTTTTATCTGGTCTTTGAAGAGCTATACTTAATCCAATAGAACTAGCGCATCCCATTGATCCAATATTATAGAAACTTTTATAATGTTCTTTTTTTCTTGATTCTCTATACTCAAATAATTTTCTTGAAATATATCCTGTTGTAGATACTATAATTTCATCATTGGTTAAATTATTCATAATTAATTCTATTACTTCTTTCGTTGTCAATGAATAACTATTTAATGATTTTTTTTTCATTTCATAAAATTGAAAGAAATTTTGTCGAAAAATTAAAGCATACGGACCATTTTCTTTCTTAAGATATTCAATTGCTTTCTTAATTTCTTTTTTAATTAGTCCTAAATCTGGGTTAAGGATAGTATAAGGAATCTGCAATGTATCTAATAATGGTAGCATAATTTTACCCATTTTCTTATGTTGAGCCGCATCAATCTTACCAGGTTCACCTCTCCATCCAATCATTAAGAGGACAGGAATTGAATATACTTCTGGATCACATAATGACGTAATAGGATTAATAACTTTTCCAAATCCAGAATTTTGCATATAAGCAATTCCTATTTTATTTGTGGCTAAATGATACCCAGAAGCAATAGCAATAGCTTCACATTCATTGCAAGCAACAACATTTTTTAGACCTTTTCCATCATTATCAGCTAAATATTTCATCCAATCCTTAAATGTAGAATCTGGGATTCCAGTAAAGAAAGTAAAATCATAATTTTTTAAAATTTCAAAAAATTCCTCACACTTAATCATTTTTATCAACAACAAATAAAGATTTAATTATTTTTTTTTAAAATATCGATTTGCTTTTTCTAAATCTTTGGGTTCATCAATTTCAATACAAAATTCATTAAAAAAACAAGGTTTTAAAAGTACTTTATTTAAAATTTCATTTAATGCATCTTCAGCATAGCAATGTACCTTATCATTACTTACAAAAATTTCTATTTGTTCAAGCCATTGTTTCATAAACTCTTTTGATAATTTATATAATGGAGCTAAAAATGCTGTTTGTGGTCCTGACAAATCTACTCCTATCTTATATATTCTATTATTTAAAATCTTTGCTTTAAAATCCTTCACGGGAGGAGGGATCTCTTTATTTACTAATACACAGTCTCTATCATTAGAATCAAGTAAGAGCTTTATCAGATTTTCAGAAATTATTAAATCTCCAAGAAAAATTAAGACATCATCAGTAATAACATCTCGAGCTAAATAAATTGAATATATATAATTGGTATTTTCATAACGGGGATTATGAATGAATTGAACTTCAATAGAAGGATAAAACTTTTTAATATGGGATTTAATTTGATTGTCAAATGGACCAGTTGGAATTATAAACTCTTTAAAGTTAAACTTAACGATGTTTCTTATTTGATAATCTAATATTGTTTCGTCATTATTAATTTTAACAAGGCATTTAGGCTTATTATTAGTTAATGGCGCTAATCTTTTGCCAATCCCTGCGTTTAACAATATCACTTTCATCTTATATCGTTTAAGATTTTCCTTAATTTTGTTTCTGTAAGTAAACGAGGATTATTTTTTACTCTTTCAGGATTAAAACCATTTTTTATAATTAATTCAATATCTTCCTGAGTTTTAATATGCAAATTCTCTAATATTATTTCTAATCCAATAGCTAAAATTAAATTTCTAATAATTTCTCGTGCTTCAATAAAATCAGAAGCACCAATTAATGAAAGTAATTCATTCATTACATTGTTAACGTATTCAACGCCACGTGGATCTATTATATCATCTTCATTAACTTCCGAATTAAAGATAATCATAGAAGGTAAAGTTAAAGCAACTGCATGTCCATGGGGTATATTAAAGTATGAAGTAATAGGATATGAAATGGCGTGACAAGCAGTTGTTTTTGTGATGTTTATTGCTTTTCCAGCATAATTTGCTGCAATTGCCATATTATACCTAATTTTTTTATCAGAATTGTTAACAGCTTTTATTAAATTATTCATTATGAGCTCAATTGCCCTTCTTGCATACTTTTTTGATTCATTAGTAGAATTTATATTCCAAAAAGATTCAATAGCTTGAGTGAGTGCATCTAAACCAGACACAGCTGTAAGTTTTTTTGGTAAACTATATGTAAACTGAGGATCGACTATCACATAATCTGGTTGTAAATATTCAGGTTCTGCTAAAGAATACTTTTCTTTATCTATATAAACAACAGCAAAGTGAGTTGCTTCGCTCCCAGAACCTGCTGTTGTTGGAATTCGAATTAAAGGTATGCCTTTTGTTTTTATTTCTTTTTTTTTTAAGATAAGATCTAAAGGAGAACCATCATTAGTTGATAAAATTGAAATAGATTTTCCCATATCTAAGACTGATCCTCCTCCAACAGCGATAATTACATCAAAATCTTGGCTTTTAAATAAGTCTAATCCTCTTTTTATATCATTTATTTTTGGATTTGGAGAAAAATCATTGAATTGGATATAATCATAATTTTTGAGAATTTTAAGAAGCTTTTTTTTTATAATAGTCTTCTCAAAAGAACCTTTTCCTGTTATTAGGAATATATTTTTGAAGGAATTCTTTTTTAAAATCGTCTTTAATTTATTAATAGAGTTAAAACCTAAATATTCTATCATTTTTGTGTTATATTTATTAATCAAATTAATCTTTCAGCAAATTCAATATCTTTCTTATTATGAATCTCAATCCAACCTTTATGTACTTCTAAAATATCTACTTGAAAACCTCTATCTATCACTTCTTGTATAATATCAACAAATGATGCTCTTTCAAATGAATCTGCTTCATGAAAATCTCCTTTATGATTCAATTTGCAATCATTATATATCCTTCTGATTATCTCGACCCCATATTCTGAGAAGTAAGCTATTCCAGCAAACTCATAATCCGCCATGTCTTTATTTACACTCCTTCCTATTCTGATAATCTTGTTCTTTATTTGATATAAATCTCTGGTTTGTTCACTTGGCTTATTTTTTGTAAGAACAAGTTCAAGAATTTTATCAATTTTATGTTTATGATAAGTGTAAGAATTATCCAATACTAATATAATATCTCCTTTTGAATTGAGCAGATTTTTTATTATTTGTTCATTAAACAATATATCAGAATAAATAAAAATAAATCCTTCTTCCATATCCTCTTCAGCTTTAAAGAGAGAATGTAAGATGTAATATTCATCAAACTCATCATTATCAATGTATTTTAGACCTTCGACTGTAAATTCCTCTTTTTTATAGCCTCTAATAACAATTATATCGTTAATACCACAATTTTTTAATGTCTCTATTTGTCTTTGGAGAACAGGCTTACCTTTTAAAAGTGTCATCCCTTTTGGAATAATGAACTCAGGATCACTTCCAGCAGCAGGGATAATTACTTTTATAGGACTTTTAATATATTTTAAATCTTTTTCTTTTACATCCAAAAAACCAACATCTTTAAAAACGGTTTTAACTGGGCTGCACATAGATTCTGCTTCAAATGCCCTTTTATTCCTTAAAATTATTGAAGCAGTTTCCTTCATAGCTTTATGAGCAGCTCGTAAAAGATGATTAGCATATATAACTATATTAAATCCATGCTCCTTTAATTCTTCCTCTTTAATAGTATTATAAGTGGTAGGAACGCATACTAAAGGTTTTCTAAATCCTAATTCTTTTGTTAATTTTTCGTATTCTGTTGCAAAATTAAGGATTTCTTTAGGATCTCTCTGTTTAGAATGAATCATTAATCCATCTGCACCTGCTAATAAATATTTCTTAGCCCTATAAATTGCATCCCTTAATCCTGAACCTGCTATCAAGCTTTCTATTCGTGCTACAATCATAAAATCGTCAGAAATTTGAACTTCTTTCCCTCTTTTAATTTTTGTAGCAAAAATATCAGGATCTTCTTGGTCTTGGATTGTACCCCCTTCAAGGCTATTTCTTTTAGGGAATTTCTTATCCTCAATAATAACCATTGAAACACCCATGTCTTCTAATGCTCGAATAAAATATTCGAAATTTGCAGCTTCTCCACCAGTGTCTCCATCAATTATTATTGGTTTATTTGAGCTATTTAGAATTTGTCTAATTGTTTCATATCGAGATTCAGCTCCTACAAGTTCAATATCTGGATATCCTTTAGCAGCACTATCTGTAAAACTACTAGCCCAAAATCCATCAAACTCACGAATTTCATCTTTGTAGTTCTCTTTTATATTATTAGCGATTATTGCACTTAATCCGTTATGAGCCTCTATAATTCTAATAAAACTTTTTTTTTCAAGTAAGTCTTTTAGCATTCTTCTTCTTACATTTGGTAAGATTCTACTTGTTAGTTTGAACTCCATAATCACCACTTATAAATCCAGATAAAAAGTTATTTCAAAAATTCTCTTTTATTTTCCAATTAACTTGCTTGATGTCAATTACTAATTAAAGATTAGAATTTATACAATTATCTTAGTAAATTAAGATTAATTAGGTTTTTCTTTTAAATTATTATTTAAAATGTGGAAACAAGAAAAAACTTATTAATAATTTTATGTGTTATAAATATTCTTTTCTCTCTGGCATACTTTTCCAATCAACTAAAAGAACTAAACCACCTACTAAAGCCACAATTATCCAAAGCATAAAAGCAGCTCCAGAACCTGCAGTATCAATGAGAATACCTGATGTAAAAGTTGTGATTGCTGCACCAATATATCCCCACCCATCAATAAATCCCGTGGCGGCAGATGCTGCTTTTCTTGTACCAAATTCCATTGGTATTGTAGAAACTAATAGAGCGTGGGGAGCAAAGTTTAAAAAACCGATTAAAATCAATACTGGAATTCCAAAAACCATATCAAGTGGAGGAAGCAATGTATATATAACCAAAGTCAAGGATAATGCTATAAAAAGAAGAGAAATAACAGGAATTCTTTTTCTATTGAGGAATTTATCTGAAAACCAAGCACCGATAATAACTCCAATTACGCCTCCAATTGGGTAAAAAATTGATTTCCATATAGCAAAATATTCCGCACCTGTTATTTCAGGGCTTAATAAATAAGGGAGCCAATCTGTTAAACCATATCTAACCATATTCAAGCAAAATAACCCAAAGGAAGCAAAAAGAACCGTTTTTGTTTTAATAATTGTGCCAACTGTGTATTTAAAGCCTAGAAATTCATCATCACGGCATTCACCCATTACAATTTTACCTTCACATTCCTCCTCAAGAGTTGGGAAACCAACCTCTTCAGGAGCATTTCTACTACGGAGGTAAAAATGAATCGCCATGAAAAACATGATAAATCCTGGAATAATAAATGAGAATCTCCAATTTAGCCCAAAAGTACCAGTAATAAGTATTGCAATTAGCCATGATATAACACCTCCAAGTAAATATGATGTAGCAAGTCTACTTGACCATTTCCCTCTTTCTTCTGGAGGATACCAATTGGCAATGGTTTTTACAGAAGGAGCCCATCCCATTGCTTGGAAATATCCATTTAATCCCCAAAGCAGAAATGCCAACCAAATGAATTCAAATGCAACCCCCATAAATAAATTTATAATAGAAGATGCAATTAGACCCAAAGTTATAAAACGTCTAGCGCTAATTTTATCACCTAAAAACCCATTAAAAAATTGTCCAAAAGCATATGCTAAGAAAAAACAAGTCCCTACAAATCCCATAATAGTTGCGGAGATTCCATACTCCAGCATGAGATATGGTTTTGCAATAGAAATATTTGTACGACCTATATAATAAATCATATATGTAATCCACACAGTAAAAAATATTCGATTTCGCCAACGTTTAAATGCTTGTTTTGTTTCAATCTCACTGTTTAAACTTAATTTTTCATCCATATTTTTAATACCTCTTCATAATTAAAAGTTTTATATTTTTCCTTCTTTTATTAATTGTTTAGCGTATTCATAATCTTGATCTGTATCCAATTCAACCCATCCTCTCTCAATATCTACTGAATAGATAGAATATCCCCTACAAATTAGTTCCTCAAACATATCTGTTAAATAGGCTTTTTCAATCGTAATAGCATCATGGAAGCGTCCTGCAAACTTACAGGTTTTATTATTTTTTGCACGATTGTAATTCCGGGTAAAAATCTCTGCTCCTTTTTTAGAAAATTTTCCAAGGCCTATAAATTCTCCATAGGCAACATTGGGATTATAAAATTTAGAAAGGTGAGTTATTTTACCTTCTTTTACTAGAACTAATTCAGCTTCATCTGTAGGATGCTTTGTACGTCCCTCATATCGTTCTCTCCAAGCTGTATCTACTACAAGGCTAAAATCATGAGCGGAATCAAGTAGTTTTTGAACAACTTCTTTGCTATAAAGTATATCTGAATATGTGAATATGAATTCATCATCCATCTCTGGCTCAGCGTAAAAAAGTGATTCTAAAATATTATTGTTATAAAAATCATCATTATCATAATATTTAATATTTGGTAGATTAATTGTTTCTTTCTGATATCCGCGAATCATGACAATATCATTAATACCGCAATTATAAAGAACAGCTAAAATCCTATCAAGAATGGTTTTTCCTTCAATCTCAAGTAGACATTTAGGTTTGTAGTCTGTGAAGGGTCTTAATCTAGTACTCGGTCCTGCTGCTATGATAATAGCTTTCATACTTGAATACCTATTTTAAACACTTAATTCTAAGTAAAATATGAAATACAAAATATTTGTATAAAAAATTAATTATTCAATTAAATCCTTTTGAAATTATTTATAATCAGCCTTCAAATTAGTTTTAAGAGATGGTATAAATAAATTACTTCTTGTTAAGAATTTTGGATTAAGGATAATGTTTTCTTACATATTTATTAAAATAAAGAGGAAAGTATAAAATCCAAACAACTATTTCTTTCCATCGTTGGAACAATTGGTTTCTTCGGGCAATAATTGACCGTATTACGAATTTTAAATAGCCAGTGTTTTTAATTTGATTAGATACATCATTTAATTCTGTGTCTAAAATAATGAAATGCTTAGTGTACTTTTTATACCTACGGAACAATCTTTTTACTCCATAACCAGTTAATCTATTAGAAATTAGAATTGTAATGAATTTTTGATTTTTAGATGTATAAAAATTTTTAATTTCAAATTGGTTTATCATAGAATTATTGATTTTAAGCTTTTCTCGAAGAAATTTCACTAATTGGGGTGGAAATTGATAAGGAATTAAGATGTTCTCAAATTTTAGTGAAGTTAAAATACTTTGTTCATAAAGAGAATCTAAAATAGATTTGAATGTCCTGTAAGCTTTTAATTCGGTTTTTTTATAAAATTCAAATAATTCATTATAAATAATTGGATAATTTTCCTTTACATCTTTTTTCTCCAGATAATCTTTATGTAAATTATATAAGGCAAAATTCCCATTATCATTAACTAATTTCCAGTTATCCTGAATTATCATTGTTTTTTTGATAGACTGAAACATTAAGTAACAATCTCCTCTAACTTTTCTGTCCTTATTAACATCAACATCTTTTTCGATTAAATCTTTAAATGATTTTGATTCTCTCTCATGCGTAGCTTCAAGATTTAGATAATCAAGAATAGTTTCCATAATATCTATTAAATAAACTCTTTTTTTAATCTTTTTAGGAGGAGAATTCGTCAGTTTTAAGGGTAATTTGATAAATAAAACGGATTGCATAGAAGATTGATGTATATCATCGAAATGTAATAATTTAGTTTTTTTATATAAATCCTTATCATAGTACCCATGGTCAGAATTGATAATAATAATTGAATTATCCCAAAAATCTTTCCTTTTTAAAGAATCTATTATTTTACTTAAAAATAAATCCGTTTGAGGGTCACTTGGTCTAAAAAATACAAAAAGAAAATTATTATTACTAAGATTAAGTTCTTCAACCTTTTGGATAAACAATTGATATACTTCCATCGCATTTAACCAGTGATCTCCTTTATGCAGCTCCTCATCATAATATGGATTGAGAATTTCTTCGAAGACTATTACTTGCTCTCTTCCAAACAATATTGATTCAATATTATAATTTTCTTTTCTTAAAGGAGCAATATTATTTTTAGATTTTAAACTTGGAAGGTTTTCAATTGAACGATAATAATCAGGAAATACAAAATAAGGAAATCTTCCAGTTAAAAATGAAAAAAGCGATAAGTTTGTTGAAGGGAATTGAGAAATACAATCTTCAAAATAAAAACCTTCATTTCTATCTCTTAGCTTTTTATATGTTGGAAGGATTCCATGTAAATCAGGTCTTTCATAATTACAAATTGAATCAGTTACAATCCAAAAAATGTTCATCTAAGCACCTATTGATATATAATATGACTTTTTATAACTAATTCGGTTAAAATTCTTGATAACAAATGTGTGAAGGAAAATTTTTGAAAAGTTAAAAATTTATTGTCATATCTTTTAGAAGATTTTAAGATGATATCGAGTAAATCATTCTAGATTAATAATATATTCGTGGATATTAAATATATTTTCGTAATGCTTTAAACCTTAAATTAGTGATTTAATATGGATCAATATTTTAAGTTTTTTGCTTAATGCTATAAGTTTCTCAAGAATACTAAACCTATAACTTATTTTTCATAGATCTATGGATCTTAATGACATCCTGCTCTATACTTTTAGATTTAGTTATCAAGAATGTAATAAATACACAACCCATGAAAAAAACATATGCTATCATTATGATTTCTAATATCATGATATAGCTGAAATTCATGTATATTAGAAAACCGATTAAAAACATGGTTGTAATTATATGGGTATGACTGAAAGCATTTGTTAGATTAATAATTATTCCTTTGATTATTTTAAAAAAACTCTTTTTAGTTGGTTGATGTTCAGTAACATTATTCTCTAGATCAAGATTATTTCTATCACTACTTTTAATAGAAGCAATAGATGCAATCTTACGAATTGTTCTTATTCCTATTAAGAAAAATGTGGCAATAATACCAAAGATTATGTATATAAATTCTACATTAATTCTATAAATACTATAGCCAATAGAGAAGAAAAACCATCCTTGAAAGAATAAATGTCCGATTTCATCATAATATATACCTCGTAGAGATGTTTGTTTTTTATATCTAGCGACTTCACCATCAACTTCATCAGAAACATAATAGATATATAACAAAATAAATCCAATAATAATTAAAGGATTATTCCCTATACTAATTAACAATAATCCTATTAACCCAATAAGAAGCCCCGTAATTGTAATAAAATTTGCAGTAATCCGGGTCTTTACAAGAATCCAAGTTAAATATCTTGAGAAAAAAGTGAATATTGAATGCCACCAATCTTTTTTTATTTTCCTCTTTTCTAATTTGCTTCCCTGAATAATTTGTCTAAATTCTTTAAAACTTTCCCTTGGCATTTTCCACTAAAAAATAGTTTTTATATGTAACAAAATTAGAATATTTATAATTTTAATCATAGAAAGGATATTTAGTTTTCTATAGAGAAATCGCTTATAATAATAATTATAATAATCTGATAGTTCATGTAATATATTATTATTGAAAATTTAAGTGCTTGATTAACAATTTTTCTAAGAGAAATTATTAAATAAATTTAAACGACCAATTAAAATGTTTATAAAAATCCCATTTTGTATTTTGGTGAATAAATCTTTAATTAATATAAATCTTTAATAATTTTACCTAGGTACCCCCATAGATGCCGATAATTTCTACAAGCAAGTATATTATTTTTATCGATTTTAATTTGTGGATAATTTGGGTGCATGTAACGAATAATATTTTGATCAGTAATATTTATTCTTGGCGTTTTCGAGTTTTTTGAGTAAGCTTGTATATTTTTTTCTTTATAATAATCCCTTAATGATTTCCAAATATGATGTTTTTGTAATTGAATGGCTTTTACGATCTCCAGAAAATCTTCAAAAAATTTTATCAGAAAATGTTTTTTTCCTATAAAAACACCTGCATTTAAATGACGATTGCTTGAACCATTAAATTTTTTAGCCCATCTACGGCATTCCTTTGTTGGATATCCTTTAACCATACTAGTAGACATGAATAAGAGTTCGCAATTAAATCTAGAAAATATACTTACTATTTTTCGTGGATTATCTTTCATAATACAATCATTAGAATCACAATAAAGAATTAAATCTTCTTGACATTTATTACTTTTAAGATATTCTAATATCCATTCTTCTTTGTATATATGGTTCCAAATCTTTTTCTCAGGATGACTTAAGACAATATATCCTTCGATTCCTAGATGATCCAAGCTTTTTTCAAATAAGCTCTTGGTTTTATAATTATGCGTCATTACTATAGCTAAATTGTTTGGTTTTTTGAATTTTTGACAAAAGATATGATTATCTTGCATATCCTTAAATACATCTTCAGCCCAAGATTTTCTATGTATTATCGGGCAACTAAAGTCGATATGCTTTTTTTTTCTAACTGTACTTACTTCTGTTTTTATCTTTTTGCCTATTTTTAATATATTTTTAAATAAATGGTTAATATAATCTCTAATTCCAATCGGTTCTTGATCAAGATTTATTGGTTTTGTAAAAATCTTCAATTTTAAATTTTTATTTATTTTCAACCTATTTCTAACCTTTGTTTAAAAATTTTTCTGAATTGAAATCTAAGAATAAAATCTCATCAAATTTTAAATTTTTTTAGATAATCTCTTTCTAATAATTTAGATCTTTATTTTAAAGATTTTTCATTTTCTCATAATTCTTCTTATACATAATTAAATATATGTTCGTATTTCATATCTTGAATAATCTATTTGAGTTCTTAAATACGTTCAGAAGTCATTTATTCCATCATTAAAGATTTGTATATACTTTATAATTAAGAATCGTATGAAAAATATATTATTTATTAAACTATTCAAATCATAAATTTAATTTGAAACTCATTATTTTTTTTTCTTAATTTATTCTAATTAAAAATTTTATTCTCAACATGGAAAACTCTGATAATGAGAACTCGTCTTCAAAGGGTAATACAGAATACAGAAATTTAATCATAATATATACCTCGTAGGGATGTTTGTTTCTTATATCTAGCGACTTCACCATCAACTTCATCTGATAAATAATAGATATATAATAAAATAAATCCAATAATAATGAAAAGATTGTTCCCTATCGCTATAAACAATAATCCTATTAGTCCAATCAACATTCCTGTAATGGTAATAAAATTAGCTGTAATTGGGGTTTTTACGAGAACCCAAGTAATATACCTTGAGAAAAATGTGTAAATCCAATGCCACCAATCTTTCTTTTTCCCCCGCTTTTCAAGTTTTGTTCCTTTAGTAATCTGTCTAAACTCTTTAAAACTTTCTCTTGGTATATTGCATTAAAAAATAGGTTTTAAATGTATAAAAATTAGAAAATTTATAATTTTAATCATAGAAATAAGATTCAATTTTTCTAAGAATAAAAATTTCCAATTATAAATTGATTTATAAAGGTTGACATAAAAGTGGATGAAAATTTTAAATATCGACATGAAATCGATTGTCTAAGAGGCTTATCTATTCTTACTGTTATGTTAAGGCATACTTACTTCGTTTTAGTCTATATTTTATGCTTAGTTTTTACTTCCATAATGTGGAAACTTCATAAAAGTGCTTATGTTATTGGTAAAAAACCTATATAGTTGTCTATTAAAAGAAGAAAAGTAATTTAGTTTAGTAAATAAAAAATGTAAAATAATTAATAGGAGTACAATTAAATTTTCTAAAATTTTTTAATACCAAGAAGAATTCAGAAATTGTATTGCAAATACAAATTATAAGGAAAGGAAAAAAAAAATTGTGTTAAATAAAAAATATAAAATTGAAACTATTCACATTATTTATTTATGTTTTTTTATCTTACTCTCTATAGTTGTCCTTTTTCCTTTAGAATTTATTCTTGTTTTATTACCTGACGATAGCTATTATTATTTCGAAATAGCCAAGAATGTAGCATTAAAAGGGGAATCCACATTCGATACAATTAATAAAACTAACGGCTTTCAACCATTATGGCTGATTTTATTAGTGCCAATATTCTTTTTTAAATTAGATTTAGTTCTAACTCTTAGAATTATCATTCTATTTTCTGGAATCATTCTTTTCATTACTTTAATTTTCATATATAGATTAGTTAAATTATTATTTGATAATAAAACTGCTGAATTCTGTGTAATGCTTTATGCTTTCAATCCTTTATATATTGTTCTAAATTTAGATGGAACTGAAGCAGCTTTAAATGGTCTTCTTTTATCTGGTCTATTTTACTATGCATTCAAAACTAATTTTGAAAAAATGAATGAAAAAGATTTTTTAATCTTTGGTTTTCTTCTTTCTTTATCTTTTTTGACAAGGACAGATAATATAATATTAATATCGTGTATTATTAGTTTTGTAACTTTCTCTGGAATGATCGAAATTAGAAGAGAAAACTTGAAAAATCTCTTTTATTTTACTCTTGCTCTTTCCCTCTTGCCTTTAATTTACATTTCCTGGAATTTAATTAATTTTAATCGTTTTTTACCTATTAGTGGTGTTGTATTTGGTATATCATTTACTTCAGTATTAATTTACCAGATGGTAATCGTAATAATCTGCTCTACTTTGGGTTTAATATGTAGAAAACGTGAATATAGCGAAAAAGCACTTAAAATATTAATTCTGTTAATTATAGCACCAATCCTACATCTTTCTTATTATTTATATAATGAAATTGCTGGTCATGGAAGATTTACTGAATGGTATTTTGTCTTACCATTCATTTGTTTAACGATTTTTGCTTCATTTGCATTAATTAGTATTTTTAGAAAGATAACGCTCTATTCAAAATCTTCAGATATTAAAAGACGTAATATTAAAATAAGGGCTCTTCAACTTACTTCTATTTCTCTTCTATTTATTATTTTTGTTCCACTCATCGCGGGGGGTAGAATTGACAATGGAGCCAGATATCAAGCATCAATATGGATAAATGAAAATACTTCTGAGGATTCTATTATTGCATCTGCTAATGCTGGTTGTTTGGGTTATTTTACAGATCGACCACTCATCGAAATAGGTGGTCTTGTAAATAGTTATGAATTTTTCGAAAAATACAAAGGTAATAAAACCGCTTTTTTAATTGAAGGAGATTACGATTATTATTTAGACAGAAAAATGTATATCCCTCTTTCAAATGCTAAAATGGAAGAATTAGGTTTGATATTGGTTAAAGAAATTGAAGAACCAAGGAGAGAGGGATGGAATATTGAAATATGGCATAATCCAAGTTAATATTTTTTATATTGAATTTTTTTAAAAATCAATGCAATATTCATGATTTTTTAGTCGGTTGATGCGTAGCATCAAATTTCATTATTTTTGTAGCTTATTTCATCCATAATATATTCCAATATTTTTGAAATACAGGATTTTTTTCATGATATTTAGCCTACAATATATGGTTTAAAAATAACTAACATTATAACTTAAAAATTATGTTAGAAAAAGAATGTACTATCCTAAATTAAATTTTTTTATAAATCGTATAAGTTGAAATAATAAAATACCATATAATAATAGCAAAAGTATCTATCCACCCTAATGAAGGTAAAATTATTACTAGAAAATGTGTTACTTCAAAAAAATGCAAAATAAAAATAATCAGTAATAACATTAGAGAAATTGATACAATGAACCCAAAATATGCTAAATGCTTTGTAAATTTAGAATCTTTTAAAATTAACATACTAAAAAGTGTAATATAAAATAACCCAAAGAGCCAACTAATAAAAGCAAAAACACCATGTATTAGCACAACTATAGGATTTGAGCCGCAAAATGCACCTAAGACTATTAAACTCACGCAAGAAATTAGTGCAATAAAAATAGGATTTTTCCTAAGTTTTTCATTAATTTCATTTCCATCAAAAATCCTTCCTTAATAAATAACAAAGAATATTGCGAATATCCCAGAAAATACTGATCCGATTTGAAAATAAAAACCTCCAGGACCTTTATATAAATAACTTACTGCGTTTAGTATAAGTGTGGGAGATTTGAGTCTGTTTATACAAGTAAATTTTCAATGAATTAGATATGTTTCCTGGGGGGAGATCAACTCCTCTTGTTAAATCTGCTAGAAAGTACACGTCATATCCAAAATCTACTCCATCTATAACAGTGAAATAACAGCAATAATCTAATGCTAATCCACAGATGAAAATATGCTTAATATTTAATAAATTCAAATATTCTCTTAATCCAGTTTCAGATTTTTTATCATTATCTTGAAAACCAGAATAACTGTCAACGTTGGGCTTCATTCCTTTTTGAATTATTTTGTCTGCTAAATCTACTTTTAAATCTTTATGAAATTTAGCACCTTTCGTGCCTTGCACACAATGATCAGATCATAAAACAGGACCTATAGCTCCATCCTCAGATGTAAATTCATCACCAGGAATTTTCCCAGGATGATTACTTACAAATGATAAATGATTATGGGGATGCTAATTTTGGGTTAAAACAACTAAGGAATTGCTGTTTTTGAAAATCTCAGCAACGACATTAATACCATCTATTATTAGATCTCCTTCCTCAACCGGTAATGAGCCTCCTGGTAAAAAATCATTTTGAATAAATCAATTATTAATGCGTCTTTATCATCAATCTTAATATCTTTTTCAAATTCTAATTGTTCCATGATATATCCAAATTTTGAGGTCGTATTGAATTCTAATACAATATAATAATAATTAAATTTTTTTATATAACAAATAGCTTGAATTAAATAAATACCAAAATAGTATGGAAAAAATCACGATCCATTCAGTAGTAGGCAAAATAGTGAATATTGCTCGACCAAGAGAGTAACATATATCAGTATAAAGATTGCAATAATTTGTTATAAAAAATGGTATTAAATAAAATACAAAAATCCCTGCTACGATAAATCCAACATATGCTGCGAGTTTTGAAAATTCTGTATTTTTTAACATAACAATACTAAAAAGTGTACAAAAAATTGCACCACCTACCCATGAAAATAGAGCAAATAAACCATGTATATCTGAAAAAATCCCACCAGAAAAAGATGCTGTGAGTATAGCACTCACAGAAGAAAAAAGCCCAGTTATAATAGCGCTTTTTCTTAAATTCTCATTTACATTTTCATGTTGTATGGCTCTTCCAATGTAAATTATAAAAGGAATTGAAAATGATGAAGAAATTATAATTCCTAATCTCAAATATATTCCGCCAGTTTTGCCTCCCAATACACTTATTGATTTCTTCCACATTATATATTCAGGAGATAGAAAAAGTGCAATAATATCTCCACAAAATCCAATAATAAATGTTAGCAATCCAAAAATGTATCCGGGTAAGAAATTAAAGAGCTTATCAAAAAAGTTATTTACTTTTTTCATAATAATTACTCTATATTTTATGATTTAAAAAAATTTAGTTAGTAACTTGAAAAATGTGGGTACAAAGAGTAATTTGATTTCATAAAATTAGAAATAAACTTTTTATTATTCTCTAACTCAAGATACATCTTTTTAACACTAATTAGGTTTTTTCACTTCTGAATTCGAATCCTCGAATTGTATTAAATAAGGTTGTTTGAGGTACGGAGGAATATAGGACTTTTCCTGCTATTGTAAATATTCCACTACCTATTGGATAGTTTATATATATAATGCTTAATTT